>JBBDIE010000060.1:0-5676 GCA_040880545.1 Bacteroidales bacterium
AAGAATCGGTGTCTCCCCCCTCTCCACGTGGAGAGGGGGGCCGGGGGGGTGAGGTTTAACACGGAGAGGGGAAGCGCTTCATTTAGACCCATTTTTTAACCACAGAGTTGGAGTTTAAATTAATCCTGTATCCATTTACTCAAGAGTTTACTCTAACTCCCTTAGCACGTTTGAATATCACTCTAAATTAAATCCCGACAATTGTCGGGACTGCCCTAAACTCTGTGCAAGCTTGCTGGTCTACTTCCTCTCTGGTTAAAAAAAATCACTCACAGTGAATACACCGTCTAACCAGCAACCAGCAACACTCCCTCCTTTCTCTTCCGTAATTCATCCATCTCCTTTCCCTGTTAATGTAATTCCCGGCTTTAATGAAACTATTCCGGCATTTTCTCGTTTAATTTAGGTGTAAACACATAGGTAACGGAAGAATCATTAGGTTTTTCAAGTGTCTTCAAGTTGTAACTCTTTGTAAATGAATGTTAATAACTTTCACTAAGGGAGTATAATTCTTGGAGATAACTTTGTGGTTCAATATGGTGTAGTAGGCAAATAAAGCGGGAAATAGTACGTTTTACTGTTTTACAGCTATTTCAGGAATGATAATTAAATTGTTGAGCAACGAAAAAAGTTACTAATTTTAATAAAGAAATAAATAAGTTGAAGAAACTGATCATTGCCATATCTGTTTTATTGATTTTCAGGGTAACATCTGGTCAGGATCCGCACTTTACACAATTTTACGCGAACCCTCTCTATCTGGCCCCTTCATTTGCCGGTGCGACACATTCGGACCGCGTAGCCTCGGTTTACCGCAACCAGTGGGCCTCGGTTCCCAATGCATACGTTACCTATACATTTTCCTACGATCATTTTTTCGAAAATTTCAACAGCGGTGTGGGTTTGCTGTTGATGCGGGATGTTTCCGGATCGGGTGATCTTGCCCTAACCAACGCCGGACTTCAATATTCCTACGATATCAACATCAACAATTACTGGCATGTACGTCCGGGTGTTCATTTCAATTATACCCAGATGGGTATCGATTACCTCAAGCTCAGATTTAACAACCAGCTCACCTCCTCGGGCTTTACAGGGGGAACCTCGGGCATACCCCCGGAAGAGGGGTTTGTTGCCGACATAGATTTTGCCACCTCTGCCCTGCTCTATTCAGACCGGTACTGGTTTGGGTTCGCAGTGGACCACCTGCTGAAGCCAAACTATGGTTTTTGGAACAACGATGTACCCTTGCCCATCAAATACACCGTCTTTGGCGGGGCCCAGGTGATTAAGCGCGGCCAGTTGTTCAATCCCATTGACGAATCGCTTTCCCTGGCATTCCTGTTCAGGCACCAGGATGTTTTCAGGCAGCTGGACCTGGGTGTTTACTGGTACAAAGCTCCCCTGATGCTGGGATTGTGGTACCGTGGTGTTCCGCTGTTCGGACTGGATCCCCGTGGTGATGCACTCGCCTTCCTTGTCGGGTACAAAATGGATGATATCCGGGTGGGGTATTCATACGACTTCACAGTATCCAGACTGGTATCGGCCACAGGCGGTTCACACGAGGTTTCCGTTATCTTTGAATTTTCCACCACCCGGTCCAAAAAGAAGCGGGGAATGGTACCGTGCCCCGAGTTTTAACGGTGAATACTGTCCCAACCATTGGAAAAGCACATCATTTCCCTGATTTGTTCTTTTGCTGAACCAACCATGTATGGGTTCAGAACCGGCTTTTTTTTTAAAAAATAATTTAACACCCGCCACTTCCTCGCCTCTGTCAACTAAATTCATATATTTGTATCCTTAATAAAAAAATCAAAACAACACATTATCACCAATGAAAAACATCAATTACATCATTAGTGGAATTCTGGGTGCAGCAGTGATCGCTCTATTCGTTCTTCATTTCACAGGAGAAACTGGAGTTGCCGGGGACCCAACCGGGACCGATGGATCAGAAAACCGCAAATCCGATCCGGTCAGAACGGACGGGACATTGAACATCGCTTATTTTGAAGTCGACAGTGTACTGGCCAACTGGGACCTCTATTATGAAATACAGGAGCAACTGGAATCAAAACAGAAGCAACTGGAATCTGAATTCGAAAGCAAAACGAACAGTTTCAGAAAGCGGGTGGAAGATGCGCAGTATAAAATGCAACGGGGCCTGGTAACACGTGCGGAAGCGGATCAGTTGCAACAGCAGCTGGCCTCGGAAGAGCAGAACCTGATGGGGCTGCAGTCTAACTACGCCCAACAGCTACAGGAAGAGGGAATGGTGAAAAACCGGCAGATGATAGACATGATCGAGCAGTACCTGAAACAATACAACGAAGATAAAGGTTACAGTTTCATTTTCAGTTACTCTTTTGGCGGGAACCTGCTCTACGGAGCCGACGCCTACAATATCACTGATGAGGTTATCGACGGTATAAACCAGGTATATCCTCCCAAAGAAAACTAAGCCATGGGCTTTGCAGACGGATACCTGCAAAAGCCTGGGTCCGGGGAAAGGATCATCTCCGAAAACCCACGAACCGGGCTGAAAAATATCATTGCCATTCCGGCATACAACGAATCCGGGCTCAACAAGTGCCTGGATTCGTTGTTTTTATGTGACCCCCCCGGAAGCCACTCCGAAGTGATTGTACTGATCAATTCCTCCGAGACCAGCAGTCACGAAATTGTGGAGCGAAACAGGCTGACACACCGGAAGGCTCTGCAATGGGTGGAGGAACACCTCCGGGATGATATCCGTTTCCATATAGTGCTTAAAGAGGGTCTCCCTGCTAAACATTTCGGGGCGGGCCTGGCCCGGAAACTGGCCATGGATGAGGCTGTACGACGGTTCAATATGATAAACCAGGACGGTATCATTTTATCACTGGATGCGGATACCACGGTCAGAAAAGATTACCTGGCAGCTGTTGCGGACCACTTTGTCCGGACACCAGGTACCGATGGTTGCTCAGTCAGTTTTGAGCATCCCCTGGAAGGCAACGAATTTCCACAGGCAGTGTATGATGCGATCGTGAATTACGAACTGCATCAGCGCTATTATATCCAGGCGGTAAGGTATACAGGCTATCCGTATGCCCACCACACCGTGGGATCAGCTTTTGCTGTAAAGGCCAGTGCCTGTTGCCGCCAGGGAGGAATGAGTAAAAGAAAGGCCGGGGAGGATTTCTACTTCATCCAGAAAGTGGCCATGCAGGGTCATTACACCGACTGCACCTCCACCAGGGTATTCCCTTCTCCCCGTCCATCGGACAGGGTGCCGTTTGGTACAGGGCCGGATATTGCCCGGCAGATCGATAACCCGGACGCGCCATACATGACCAGCAACCCGGAACTATTCACACACCTCAGGGCACTATTTGGCATGTCCGGCCGTTTTTACAGGAACGCTGATCCTTCTGCCATAAAAATCCCCCTGTTGAAACAGTACCTCGATGAAACCGGGTTTCTCAGGGAGCTTCAGGAGATCCGCAGTAATGTGGCCTCAGAAGCCACCTTTAAGCAACGGTTTTACAGAAAATTCAATATGTTCAGGATCCTGAAATATATTCATTGGGCCGAGGGTCGCGGGGTAAGTAAATGTGAGATATCGGAAGCGGCACGGACCATGCTGCAACTGTCAGACTACCCGTACAGTATGGAAAATAAAAGAGCGTTGCTGGAGGAGTTCAGAAATATTCAGTATCAACCTTTTCCAACGTGATTTGTTAGCACTGAAAAGGCCGGGAAGGTGTTGTACAATATCTTTTCCAACCATACCGAAGCGACTATATTTGCACATGATAACAGGAGCGGATGCAAGCCTTTTTAATCAGACCCGGCCCAAACCTTTTTCCTGTACCCCAACTATAAACGTTTAAAATAATTAATATGCCAAAAGGAATTTTTAAGGTACCGATTGCAAGAAATGAAATAGTGCTGGACTATGCTCCGGGGTCTCCGGAGAGAGCGGAACTGAAAAGTGAGATTGAAAGGATGCGGTCAGAGGTGATTGACATCCCCATGTTCATTGACGGAAAAGAGGTGCGGACAGACAACACAGTTTCCATTCATCCCCCGCACGACAGGAAACACCTGTTGGGCCATTTCCATAAAGGAGATGCAAGCCATGTACAGATGGCCATTGAAGCTGCAGTGAAAGCCAGGAAAAAATGGTCCGAAATGGCGTGGGAACACCGTGCGTCCATATTCCTGAAAGCGGCCGAATTGCTGGCTGGACCCTACCGTAAAAGAATGAATGCGGCCACCATGCTGGGTCAGTCGAAAAACGTGTTCCAGGCAGAGATCGACAGTTCGGCGGAACTGGTGGATTTCTTCAGGTTCAATGTGCAGTACATGACCGAGATCTATGCACAACAGCCATCATCGCCCATTACCATCTGGGACCGCGTGGAGTATCGTCCACTGGAAGGGTTCGTTTTTGCCCTGACACCGTTCAATTTTACATCCATAGCAGGGAATCTTCCCTCGTCACCGGCATTGATGGGCAATACCGTTGTCTGGAAATGCTCCAATACCCAGGTTTATTCAGCCAAAGTGATTATGGACATCTTCAGGGAAGCAGGGGTACCTCCCGGGGTGATCAACCTGATTTTTGTATCGGGACCGGTTGCCGGGAACGAGATCTTTTCACACCGCGACTTTGCCGGCATACACTATACCGGCTCCACCGAGGTATTCCAGAATATCTGGAAGACCATCGGTAACAATATCCACAAGTACAAGTCGTACCCGCGCATCGTAGGTGAAACCGGGGGCAAGGACTTTGTGTTTGCACATCCCACAGCCATCCCCGACCACCTGGTTGTGGCCCTGGTGAGGGGTGCATTTGAGTACCAGGGGCAAAAATGTTCAGCTGCCTCCAGGGCGTATATTCCCGAAAGCTTATGGCCAGAGGTGAGGGCCAAGCTGGAAAGTATGGTTAAAGGGATCAAGATGGGGCCACCGGAGGATTTGAGCAACTTCTTCAATGCAGTGATCGATGAATCATCCTTCGACAAGCTGGCCGGATTCATTGACCGGGCAAAAACGGACAAAGATGCCGAGGTGATCATTGGTGGCGGGTATGACAAAACCCAGGGCTACTTCATTGATCCCACGGTGATCCTGGCGAAAGACCCGAAATATGTAACCATGGAAGAGGAGCTTTTCGGTCCGGTACTGACCATCTATGTATATCAGGATGATAAGGTTGAAGAGACCGTGGATATACTGAACGATACATCCATTTATGCGCTCACAGGCGCTATTTTCGCTACCGACCGGTATGCCATCGAATGGTTGTCGAAGAAGCTCGTGGATTGTGCAGGGAATTTCTATATCAACGACAAGCCCACCGGTGCAGTGGTAGGACAACAACCCTTTGGCGGTGCACGTGGATCAGGAACCAACGACAAGGCGGGTTCGTACCTCAACCTGATCCGCTGGGTATCTGCAAGAGCCATCAAGGAGGAGTTTGTTCCACCGGTGGATTACGGCTATCCTTTTATGGGTGAGGTTTAAAGATTGATTGGAAGACTCTTTAGTGGCTGTCCATAATGTCTGTTTGCTGCGTTACGCTTGTAGCACCTCACCCCCTGGCCCCCTCTCCACGTGGAGAGGGGGAAGCGCTTCGTTTTTTATTCAGGGATTTCGACGATATTTTGGGGTTTTGTC
>JBBDIE010000061.1:0-35611 GCA_040880545.1 Bacteroidales bacterium
TGAATCATGCGCTCTAATCCCGAAAAATAGAAAATTTTTAATTTTCGTAATTTTTCGAGGATCCTCGAATTTGTATCAGAAGCTAAGCTTCTGGCAAATTCGGGACCATCTGAGCTACCTCGCCATTTTGTGTTTTTGATCACGCCTGAATGCAACATTTTTTTGCGCATTCGGGGTGCAAATATAATATTTTATTTGAAAGGAATAATCACAAAAATTATTAATTTCGCAGAAGTTAATGCGGGAGTAGCTCAGGGGTAGAGCATCAGCTTCCCAAGCTGAGGGTCGGGAGTTCGAATCTCCTTTCCCGCTCAGGTTAGGGACTCTTATATCGAATAGGGTCCCTTTTTTATTATGCAATTTTTTACAGCCAGGGAAACGAAGAAGTCCGGATTAATCCAATAAACGTTTTACCTCATTACGTAGCACAGGTTGAGATTTTTTAATAATTAACCACCGCTACCTCAATCTCGCCTGCCGTGGGGGCACTGTATACCAATCACATGTGATTGGTATGGATATCAATGAAGGGTAACATGTTTTTGTGGCTGCTCAACATAAAAAAAATTATTCCCTCAGATGCAGATTCACAAAAGGGAGTACCCTGCACCATGCTGGATTATTTTCAGCAATATTGATCAGTCCGAACTGTACCCCATGCAATTCCCTCGTTCTGTTTACCAGTGCAAGCGAAATACCTTTGTATTTGGTTGTATTGGAATATGCTGCCAGGGAACCTCCAACAAAATCTTCAGATTTCATGTATCCAGCTGATACAGCCACACCTTGAATCCTGTTACTGTAGATACATCCCAAACCCATGGTTGCACCACAGATCAATTCACCAGAATGTACCAGTAATCCACCTACAATCAATCCTCTCGCTTCCCGGGATGCGTTCGCAACTCCAGATACTGAAATACCAGCAATCCTGTCAGCAGTAGTATATAGTCCACTTGCCGATATTCCCCTCAAAGAACCTCCCAACCCAAGTACAGCACCGCCTATGTTTAATCCAGTTAAATTACCCGAAGCACCCACACCGATCACTCCCAAATTAATAAGACGCATGGTTCCTCCGGTTGGAATTATTCCTACACTGACCCCGTTTACAATGGCATCCATGTTCTGATGCGACTTTGCCCATAGTGTAATGTTCAATCCATTGACCACCTTCACATCCCCGTCGGCGAAATTCATGCGCAATCCGCTGAATTCATACGAATTGCCAATACTGATCCCATATTTCTTTGCCGGAAAATTCAGGGCATGACCATTGGATACTGTATCCCGGCCATGCAGACAGAATGTTCCAAAGATTAATACAACTGTAATTGTCAGAGGTAATTTTTTCATGTTAGTTATCATATAAATTATGTTCCAGATTGAATGGTATTACGATAGTTGAAATTCCCGGTGACGGCATCCCGGATTAACCTCAATGCTATCCTACTGAAATTCATAATTAAAGGTAGTACATCTATTTGAAATGGTGTACTTGTCATGACAAAAACATTCACCGAATAGCTGTAAAACAGTATTTTACATATCCCGGACTTACATTATGTCCGGTCTGAAAAAGGAACCTCAAAACCTTATCATCCCTGCAGCACTTCCGGCTTTTTCTTCCTGTACACCACAAACAGGATGGAAAATCCCACGATCATGATCAGCGGTAGAACACCTACGCTCTGCAGCGCCACCTGTGTATTATGGGTTTCCATAACGCGTCCCATCACCGGCATAAACATGGAGGCCGAAACAAACCCGGCTCCACCCAGCAACGACAAGCCCAACGCTCCGGTCCTGGGAATGTACTCAGAGGTGAACCCAAGCATGGTTGGCCAGAAATAGGTGATACCGATGGCGAAGAAGATGGCCCCCACGATGGTCAGTGCAGGCAGGGTTACCAGGCTCAGCACATAGATCCCAATGGCAGCGAAAATAGATGAAAGCAGTAATACCCCCACGGGATTGATCCTGTGGATCAATTGCCCGGCAAAGAATCGTCCCACTGCCATGATTCCTGAAATCAATGCCAGAATCAACATCGGACTCACTCCGGCATTGCCGAGTAATGCATTCACCCACTGGTTTGTAACAAGTTCCGTTGAAGATGTGAGCAGCATCAGGGTGAACATTACCGGAAAGATGACACTTTCTTTCCTGATAAACAGTGCCTCAACCACAGATATTACGGCCACTGTACCAATCATTACCAGGTACATCCAACCTTTCGGGAAGGATATCACATCGATTGCAAGCAGGATCATCAGGGTCATGGCAAAAATCACCGTTACAGGGGCACCTATGGCGCTGAGCATCCCCTTGTAGCTGACTCCGCTGGTTACGCGCTCCGTTTCGGGGATCTTCTGTCCCAGTAACATCACCCCGTAAATGACCAGGGGAATAAATAACAGTCCCGCGTAGATCTGCCACCCGATATCCAGTTTATCCATCATAAAAAATGCCAGCAGACTTCCGATAACGATCCCACCTGGAAACCATACATGGAACCGGTTCAGCATTTTTGATTTCTCTTTCGGGTATATTGTTGCGATCAGCGGATTAAAAGCAGCTTCCACACTTCCGTTTCCTAACCCAATAAATACATTGGCTATGAACAGCGTCTCTTTGGTCTGCGCTAAAATAAATATAACTGCACCGATGAGTTGTAAAATAAAGGCGGTCCATACAAGCGTTTTTGTCTTTACAATGTCAATGATAAATCCTCCCAGCACCATGGCTATGGTGAATCCCCAGAATGCCGGGCTGAATGCCCATCCGATCGCCTCTTTTGAAATTCCGAAAATACCGCCCTCCTCCACAGGACCGAATATCTCCTCGATTTTTGCCCGCATGGCAAAGGTCAGTGCAGTTACCAGAAGTGCAAAACAGCTTCCGATAAACAACCTGGATTTGTTGTAGTTTTGATTCATAATGATAGGTTTAGGTTGGTAAGCTAATATGGGTTAATCGTTTGAAATCCTCTGTTCGAAAGGTCTAAATTTATAACTTCATATCAATTTAACAAAAAATGGGAGAAATAAACAGGGGAATTCCAGGGTAGTCGTCCATCTTCATCCCTGGAAAAACAGGAAAATTCTATGGTTAATTTAATCGCTGCATAGACTAATGTTCGTCAATTTTCAACCTTCCCCCTGGCCACAGAGGCAAAAACGCCCCCAAAACACAATATTGCAAACAGTATAAAGGAGTATCGCATCGACTTCAGGAACGGCTCATGGACCTGCGGGGTGATCTCTGTTTTCCCGATCAAGAGGGAGAAAAGGATCAGCACGATCCCCATACTCAGCATCTGTCCGATCATCCGCATGGTACCTACCGCCCCGGATGCCACCCCATAAAATTTCGGCTCCACGGAGCTCATGATCGCATTTGTATTGGGGGAGGAGAAAAGCGCAAACCCGATACCCATCAGTACCAGCACACTGTAAAAATAGGGCATGCCGGTATGAGAACCTGCAAAGGCAAGCATGGTAAGTCCTACTGTTGTAAACCCCATCCCGGCCGACGCCAGTACCTGTGGCTGGATTTTGTCCGAAAGTCTGCCGGTTACCGGTGAGAACACTGCCATGATCAGGGGCTGGATCACCAGTACCAGTCCTGCCCCTGCAGGGGTCATCCCCTTGATATACTGAAAATAGAAACTAAGCAAGAAACCCACCCCGAATGTGGCACTGTAGTTGATCAGGGCTGCCAGGTTGGAGAAGGCAAATACCCGGTTGAAACGGTACAGTGCAATCTCCATCAGTGGATCTGCTGTTCTGTTTTCCAGTCTTACGAAAAGTACGAAAGCCACGACACTTAATCCCAGCAAAATATAACCAACGGGCTTCGGCACCTGTGCCAAACCCGTCATCATCAGCGTTAGGGTGAGCATGTAGAGCAGAGTTCCCCTGAGGTCAAATGCCCCTTTCCTGGTGCCGGCCCACTCCCCTTTCAGTTTCCATTGAAGTATGAATATCGTAATGACACCAATGGGAACCAGTATCCAGAAAATACTTCTCCAGCCAAAATGCTGGGTAAGCAGTCCACCCACAAAAGGGCCAGCAGATAGTCCTGTATAAACAGCGGCCACATTAATTCCCAGTGCCCTTCCCCGCTCACCCGGCGGAAAGACAGAGCTGAGAATGGCAACCCCTGTACTGAATATCATCGCACTACCGATACCCTGGAATATCCTGGATCCGATAAGCATGTAAATATCGCCTGCAAGCGCCCCGGCTGCACTGGAGATGGTAAACAGGATCAGCCCGTAATTAAATATGCGCTTTCGCCCCACAATGTCGGCCAGCCTGCCGAACGGTAGTAGAAATATCGCTGTTGCCAGCAGGTACATGGTTGCCGTAAGGTTCAGCAGGATTGCGTCCGCACCCAGATCCGCTCCGATGCCCGGAAGAGCCACATTAAGCGCTGAACCTAAAAAGGGGGTTAGAAAGGAAGCGATGGTGGCAACCAGCAAGGCTGCCTTTTTCTCCCGGTTTTTTTCAGAAATTTGATCCATGTACCAATCCGATGTAAGAACAAAGATAAAAGAATTAAGTAGTGAATTTCCATTTTATCCTTCTGCCAAAATTCAATTTTAATAATCCAATAATTTTGCTATATTGCAATTCAGACCATTGCTTTGCAAAAATCCTTACGATTATGAGTGAAAAATTTGAATTGGAGTATACATTTAGTACTTCTCCCCGCGTTCTTTTTAATCGTTTGAGTACCCCGGCAGGACTTGCAGAGTGGTTTGCAGATGATGTCAACCTTAAAAACGGGCTCTTTTCATTCGTCTGGGATGAAACAGAGCAGTTTGCCGAAGTAGTCTCTCGAAAAGATAATAACCACATCAGATTCAGGTGGGTCGAAGAGGGTGAAGAGACCTACTTTGAATTTAAAATTCAGAAAGATGAACTGACCGGTGACCTTGCCTTGTTGATCACGGATTTTGCCGATAAAGATGAAAAGGAAGATGCAGCCGGACTCTGGGATACCCAGATCGCAGAACTAAAACATGCCATTGGTTTATAACATCAATTGTCTTTCCCTTAAAATAAGTTACTTTTACTACCGTTTTATCGTTGTAGGAATTCATTCATGGAAAAGTGAAACGGTTACATTATCTCGTCATAAAATCATTCTTCGGACCCCTGATCCTTACCTTCTTCATGGTGATTTTCATATTACTCATGCAGTTTTTATGGAAATACATCGACGATCTGGTTGGCAAAGGTCTGGAAACAAAAATTCTGGCAGAGTTTCTGCTCTATTCAAGCGCCAGCATGGTACCCATGGCACTGCCACTGGCCGTGCTGCTGTCATCGTTGATGACATTTGGCAACCTGGCGGAGAACCTGGAACTGCTGGCATTTAAATCCTCCGGTGTATCCCTCACCAGGATCATGGCTCCGCTTACCTATGTAGTTGTGGTCATAACCATTGCAGCATTTATTTTTGCAAATAATGTGATGCCGGTTTCGAACCTGAAATTACGTGCATTGCTCCATGATATCCAGCGACAAAGGCCCGAACTTCAGATCCAGCCAGGGGTATTTGATAATACCATGGAAGGGTATTCTATCAGGATCGGGGACCAGGACAGCAAAACCAGTCTACTGAAGGATATATGGATCTACGATCATACAGACAAGGCAGGAAATGTTCATGTGACCATCGCGGATTCGGGATACATGAAAATGTCCAGTGATGAAAAACATCTGATTCTTACACTGTATAATGGAAACAGCTACGTGGAACTGCAAAAAACCAAAAAGAAGAATGAACCAAAAACCTATCCTCACCGGCGGGATAAGTTTGCCAAACAGGAGATGCTCATCGAACTTACCGGGTTTGGACTGAACCGGACGGATCACAATATCTGGAAGAACAGCTTTTCCATGATGAATCTCAAACAGTTGAACCATTTTGAAGACTCCCTCAACGACGATCTTACAAACCTGCGTACTTCAGTGAATGATCTGGTGGAGAACAGTACCGTCAGGAAGGCAAAAAAGACGATGATAAAAAGCATTGGAACCCTGGATTCTCTCGAGTTGGCGGAACTTGTACCCGCTTATCGCAAGATTGATATCGATTCGGCTTTCAACGCCATGAGCAAAATTGAAAAACGAAGAGCCGTTGCACAAGCGATCAATGTGGCCAGGACCAATAAATCTT
Organism: Bacteroidales bacterium; assembly: GCA_040880545.1. Lineage (GTDB taxonomy): Bacteria > Bacteroidota > Bacteroidia > Bacteroidales > M55B112. The sequence continues at coordinate 6,193 of JBBDIE010000061.1, forward strand.
TTGTATCCACCAATGCCAACCAGGCCGGTTACAAAATCAAACGGCTCAGAAGATACCAGATTGAGAAACACAGGAAGTTTACCCTTTCGTTTTCCTGCCTCATATTCTTCTTCATAGGCGCGCCTCTGGGAGCGATCATCAGGAAAGGCGGACTTGGACTGCCGGTCATTGTTAGTGTACTGTTCTTCCTGGCATGGTATATGATTTCCATTACCGGGGAAAAATTTGTGAGGGAAGATATGGTATCCCCGTTCAGCGGAATGTGGTTCTCATCCTTTATTCTGATACCTCTGGGAATATTTCTTTCCTATAAAGCATCCACAGATTCGGTGATTATGAACATTGATTCGTACTTCACATTTTTAAAGAAATTCAGAAACAGATTGCAGAAAAGATTATTGCAGGTAAAATGAAAGTATTGATTCTGAGTACGAAGCTCCCCTACCCCCCCAGGGATGGAGGTGCCATAGCCACCCTAAATCTTGCCAAAGGTCTGGCCATGGCAGGTATTGAAGTTTCAATGCTCTCCTTCAATACTAAAAAACATTACTTTGATCCGCGCAAAATTCCGGAAGATATTTGCAAACTGATCGCGTTCCATACAATTACCAACGACACCTCCCCCAGGCCCCTGAAAGCCGTACTGAACCTGGTATTTGCACGTACGCCCTATATTTCGGACAGGTTTAAAAGCAAAAATTTTACTATCAAACTTAAAGAATTGCTCCTTTCGGGAAATTTCAATTTTGTTCAGATGGAGGGTCCGTACCTTGCAGGTTACCTCCCTGTAGTTAGGAGCTGTTCTACTGCCAGGATATCCCTGAGGGCACATAATGTGGAACATGAAATATGGGAGAGACGATGGAAAAACGAATCGGGACTGGTTGCAAGAATTTACATGAAAAACCTGGCCGGAAGAATCCGGAAACTGGAACACCGGCTACTGGGCCAGATCGATCTGCTGATCTCCATCTCAGACAGGGACCAGGCGATACTGCTCAGTAAACACGGGTCTCTGCCGGCAATCACCGTTCCAACAGGCATGGACATTGCAGCCTATAGTTTCAGGAACCCAGGCAGTGCAAGGGATATCTGTTTCATTGGAGCACTTGACTGGTCGCCCAACCAGGAGGGGCTCCGGTGGTTCAAGGGGATGGTATTGCCCCACTTGCTGGAGATGGATCCGGCCATTATCATTCATATTGCAGGAAGAAATGCCCCGGCAGAATTTATCAGGGAGCTCGATCATCCAGCAATCACCTGTCATGGAGAGGTGGATGATGCCGGAAAATTTATGCAGGAATATGGCATCCTTGCCGTTCCGCTGCTTACCGGTAGCGGAATCAGGATTAAGATCCTGGAGGGAATGGCACAGGGGATCTGCATTGTTACCACCTCCATTGGTGCAGAAGGAATTCCGGCCGAAGATGGAACACATTTGTTAATTGGAGATGACGGCAAAATATTTGCTGAAAAACTATACTGGCTCCTGCACAACGAAGATCTGGCGGGCAACATCGCTGATGCTGCCAGGACCCTGATTAAGGAAAAATTTGATACCTTTGCGGTTGCTTCCGACCTGGGAAATCTCTATAAAAAAATGGCATGATTACCTGGCACATCATATACTGGCTCTCACTGTTCCTTATCGTCCATTCTTACCTGATCTATCCCTGGATACTTCAGGTGCTGGCAACCGGAAAACATGAAAATAATACATTTTTTGAGGAACATGAACTTCCCCATGTGACCATCCTCATGTCGCTGTTCAACGAGGAGCGGTCAATTGCAAAAAAACTGGATTCCATTTTCGATTCAGATTACCCACCGGAAAAAGTAAAGATCATCGTTGGCTCAGATGCTTCAACAGATGAAACAAACCATATTCTTAAGTCATACGAAAAAAAACATCCCGGAATGACTGCCATAATATTCAATGACAGGCAGGGCAAACCGGGTGTAATAAATAAACTGGTTGAGCAGACCACCACTGAACTGATCCTCATGACCGATGCCAAGGTGGTCTTCCATAAAAATACCATCCGGCACCTGGTCCGGCATTTTAAGGATGATAGGATCGGAGTTGTAGGAGGAAATATAATCAATGAGCATGTGGTCAGGAATGGTGTTTCCATCCAGGAGACTGCATTTATGTCCAGGGAAATATTGATGAAATACAGGGAAGGACTGATATGGGGGGCCACCATGGGTGTATACGGGGCCGTCTATGCCATCAGGAAGTCATTGTACAAGCCGGTACCCCAGGGATTCGCGGTGGATGATTTCTTTATCACCTTCCAGGTACTTAGACAAAAAAAGCGGGCTTTGCTGGATATCCATGTGATCACCTATGAAGATGTACCCAACCTGATTGCAGAGGAGTACAGGAGAAAGGTACGCATCGCCACAGGTAATTACCGGAATATGCTCTATTTCTTCCGGGAGCTGACGACCCCCTGGCGCGGAGCTTCATTTGCATATATCTCGCACAAAGCGATCCGCTGGCTCGGGCCTTTTATTATTATGTTATATGTGTTGTCAAATATATTTCTCTATAACACCCACTATTTCTACGATTGTGCGCTACTTACCACCGGCATCGTACTGGCACTGCCGATTATTGACTTTTTTCTGAGTAAAATCGGAATACATATTGTATTTTTGCGCTTCGTAAGACATTTCATTACCATGAATGTGGCATTATTGCATGGTTTTATTAATAATTTAGGAGGAATAAAGAAAGATGTCTGGGAACCAACCAACAGATAAAGAAATCAGGCTTAATACCATTGAAGAAGCTATTGAAGAAATTCGCAACGGTAAAATAGTAATCGTTGTGGATGATGAAGACAGGGAGAATGAGGGAGACTTCATTGCGGCAGCAGAGCTGGTAACCCCGGAGACCATTAATTTCATGGCGGTCCATGGCCGCGGATTAATTTGCGCCGCCATTACAGAAGAGCGTTGCAAGGAGCTTGATCTTCCCATGATGGTAAATTCGAACACCAGCAGTCACAACACCGCATTCACCGTATCAGTTGACCTTATCGGCAGTGGCACATCCACCGGTATATCGGCCTCCGACAGGGCAAAGACTGTACGGGCACTGGTGGATCCATCCACCCAGCCGGAAGATCTTGGAAGACCCGGACACATTTTTCCCCTGAAATCCAAATTCCTGGGTGTTTTGCGCAGGGCCGGACATACGGAAGCTGCTGTGGACCTGTCGAAACTGGCAAACCTCAAACCGGGAGGTGTACTGGTGGAGATCATGAACAAGGACGGGAGCATGGCACGATTGCCGGAGCTGGTGGAGATCGCTAAAAAATTCAATCTGAAAATCGTAACTATCAAGGACCTCATCTCGTACAGGTTACTGTCAGAAAGTATCCTGATCAAGGGTGTCGAGGTGAATTTACCCACCGCATTCGGAAATTTTAAATTAACGCCGTTCATTCAGAAATCCAACGGGATGGAACACGTGGCGCTTACTAAAGGTAGCTGGACCAAAGATGATCCGGTCCTTGTGAGGGTTCACTCATCGTGTGTCACTGGCGATATTTTTGCAAGCTACAAATGCGACTGTGGCGAACAGTTGCATAAGGCAATGGAACTGATCGAAAAAGAGGGTGCGGGCGCCGTAATATACCTGAACCAGGAGGGACGGGGCATAGGGCTATATAATAAAATGATGGCCTACAAACTCCAGGAGGACGGCCTGGATACCGTACAGGCCAACATTGAGCTCGGTTTTGAAGAAGATGAACGTGATTACGGAGTTGGGGCAGGCATCCTGCATGAACTGGGAATTGGAAAAATGCGCCTGTTATCCAACAATCCCATCAAACGCAAAGGACTTGAAGGGTATGGGATGGAGGTTGTAGAGACACTCCCACTGGAGGTCCCGCCAAACAAACACAACCAATTCTACATGGAGACCAAGCGTAGCAAAATGGGGCACTTTCTCGACATAGCAACCTACAGCGGAAAACCGGAAAAATGAAAAGTGACGGCATCCGGATAGTATACATGGGTACACCGGAATTTGCTGTGGCACCCCTGAAGGCACTTGCCAACGCCGGATTGGATATCCGGGCGGTAGTCACCGCACCTGACAAACCGGCCGGGCGCGGTAAACAGCTGAAAAGTTCTGCCGTTAAAGAATTTACACTGTCTGAACTGAATTGCCCGCTCCTACAGCCTCCAAACCTGAAGGATCCTCAATTCATCGAACAATTAAAATCACTCGATGCAACGTTGTTCATTGTTGTGGCGTTCCGGATGCTTCCGGAAGCGGTATGGCGTATTCCCAAATACGGAACATTTAACCTCCATGCCTCCCTGCTCCCACAGTACCGGGGCGCGGCTCCCATTAACTGGTGCATCATCAACGGCGAAACCGAAACCGGTGTAACTACATTTCTTATTGACCAGGAGATAGATACCGGCCGGATCATGCTCCAGGCAAAAACAGAAATCGGCACGGATGATACAGCAGGTACGGTACACGACCGCCTGATGAAGCTGGGTGCGGAGCTGGTAATAAGGACCGTGGAAAGCATCAAGCAGGGGACTGCTGATGCCATCGACCAGTCTGCATTCAATATCCCGGAGGATCAGTTAAAAAGAGCCCCAAAAATATTCAGAGAGGATTGCAGCATTAACTGGAACAAAAGTAGCAGGGAGATCCATAACCTGGTCAGGGGATTGAGTCCCTTCCCGGGGGCCCATACAACGCTTCAAAAAAGCGATTCCGAAAAATTACCGCTTAAAATATTTGAAACAAAACTCCTGGATGAAACCACTGGAAAAGATCCGGGAACAGTAATCTCCCATAACCGGCAATTCCTCAAAGTGGCCACCGGAGACGGGTGCATCGGCATTCTTTCCCTGCAGGTCGCCGGGAAGAAGAGAATGAGCACCGCTGAATTTATCCGCGGTTTCCAGGGTGAACTCAATGACCTGACATTTCTTTCAAATTCCTGAACCAGGATATAACATCCGGATATGAAATTCATACCCATGCCCATCACCTCCACCCTCACCTGCCTGCCTTTGTTCTTCGCAGTCCCTTCAGGTTCGCCTTCACACCCTCGGTAAATTCAAGGTAGCGCGTCAATCCATTGATAAACTGCAACTGGTAGGAACGTGAATAGCTTCCGCTCACGAAAAATTCGTAATTGTAATCTTCAATATCACCGAAAGAGATCCTGGTAACTCCCTTTTCATCCAGGTAGGTAAGGAATTTTCTGATCATAAACAGGTAACTATAGCACGTTTTACTACTGTAACTCTTCTCCTCAAGAAATTTACGGAACGCTTCAAGTTGATCTTCCTGTTCATGCGCAGATGGCTTTAACCAGCCTGCAATGGCATGCCACCATTCAAACGACGATTTTTTTGGCAATACTACATGCGGGGAGATTTTCCGATGTTTTGACGTATTAAAAAATTCGATCCTTGTCTGTCTTCCGTCCGGAGAAGTAACAGGATTCCGGATTACATGAGCCGGTTCCGCTGAAGTTATCACGATCAAAGGGTTTCAGTAAATTTACAACGACGAAACCACTTTGTAAAGTTTTGAGGATCAATTTGATTAACAATTTATGAACATTACCTGCCGTCAAACTCAAATTCCAGTTTAACCGGCTCTTCGGAGGGTTCTTCTTCCTCATAAAATATGGCATCCTGATCCGGGGGTTTCCTGTTCCTCAACCAAATCGTCGTTCCGGGTTTCAACGCATGATCCTTCGATAAATCATTCAGCCTATACAGCCTGTTCAGCTTCACCCCATAAAATTGTGAGATGTCCCACATGGTCTCCCCTTCCTGAACCACATGTGTCTCATTCCCCCGTTCGGCCCGGAAGCGTTTAGGCTGTAGATAAATGATTGTACCCGGCTCCAGCCGCTCCCCTTTACTGATATTGTTGTACCTGTAAATTTCCCGCGGATAGAGATCCATGGTTTTCCTAAGCGATTCGGGAGTATCCCCGGGTTCTGTTATAACATATTCAACCCTGTTGTTGGTAAGTATTTCCCTGACCCCCACTGGTACCATCGTTACACCATCCGCACCGGGAGTATAATTCCCGCTCAATACCATCTGGTCGTACCTGTACAATTCATTATCCTCGATGATCATGATCAGCAAGTCTGCATACCTGCTGCTGGTTGCATAACCTGCACTCTTCAATCCCCTGGCCCATCCCCTGTAATCGTCGCTCCGTAGTGTAAACAAAGCGGCATACCTGGTTTTCATAGTGAGAAAATCTGAATGATCAATAAATGATTCCAGCACTGTCCTGTACCTTCTGAAACATTCATTTCTTGTATCATCGTCATGATAAATTCTTCTTCCCGTCCAGTCATGACACTTTATACCAAAATGGTTATTGGCTTTCACCGCAAGGGTACTGTTGCCGTTATCGGATTCAAGACACCCCTGTGCCAGGGTTATACTGGCCGGGACACCGGACCGTACCATCTCACTCATCGCCAATTCAGCATACATCTCAATGTACTCCGCCCGCGTTATTTTTCCCTGTCCGAAAACCGGTACCACCGTCAACAGAAAAAATATCAACCATAATCCTCTACTGTACATTCCCATCTATTGTTTTGCTAAAAATAATTCAAATGCCCCTCCATGCTCCGACGAGTTTTGAACAGTACCTTGTCTAACGGTCATTCGTACATTTTTATTGGCTATGACAAAAGAATTCACCGTACTGCATTTGATGTTGATTGGTCACTAACTTGTATAAAAAAAGATATGATATGATTAACATTTGATTATTTTTGTGTGGTGAATTTTGGAAGTTATTGTTCAATAGTTAAATAAATGGAGATACCGGTCAGTAAGAAGGTAGAAAACGTTATCCGGGCAATGGACCGGATCACGTTGGAGGAGATGGACCATGTAAGGCTCATGCGAAGACGCGATATCAAATATATCGTTCCAACCCAGACTGTACCCGGATTGCTGGAAAAGATAAACGACAAATACAGGGTATTGGAAATTGACGGGGAACGTATTCATCCATACAGTACACTCTATTATGATACACCCGAACTCTCCATGTATCATGCACATCACAACAGGCGAATGAACCGCTATAAGGTACGTATTCGCAGGTATGTCACTTCAAACCTCTCCTTCTTTGAGGTTAAATACAAAAATAACCGGGGAGAAACCATCAAACGACGTATCCGGCCGGGGGAGAAAGATGATATTACGGGTGAGAAAAGCGTGAAATTTCTGGGTGAAAATTCACCATACAAAGTCAATGAACTTCAACCCGCACTTGAAAACTATTTTAAAAGAATTACACTGGTACACCACACAATTCCCGAAAGGATCACCATTGACCTGGAATTGCATTACAACCATGTGGATGGTCTCCGGAATTTACAACTGCCCGGATTTTCGGTAATTGAGATAAAACGTGACAGGGATGCAATACAGTCCTACATGATCGATCAACTGCGAAAAAATCATATCCAGCCGGTGGGATTCAGTAAGTACTGCTTGGGAACCGCTATGATGGTCCCGTCCGTAAAAAATAATCTGTTCATGAAAAGGATGCGTCAGATAGAAAAATTTGATCTGAGTTACTGGAACAGTGAAAAACATACAATCTAACTAAACAATAATGGAATTATTTGGAATTGATCTGATTGACGTTGAAGATTTTGTGGAACTACTACTGAGGTTTGCCCTAAATACCTCCGTAATAATTATCCTGGTAAGATATATTTATTATAAACTCACCAACCGGAAAGACTACCTGTTTACCTATTTTCTGATCTCAACCATTGTATTTCTCCTCTGCTATTTGCTGGAGAATGTGAAACTTGAACTTGGATTTGCTCTCGGACTTTTTGCTATTTTCGGGATTATCAGATACCGGACCCGGCAGATCGAGATCAAGGAGATGACCTATCTCTTCCTGGTCATTGGCATTTCGGTAATCAATGCGCTGGCAAACAAGAAAGTGAGTTATGCAGAATTGATGTTCACGAATATTGCGCTGATCGTGATCACCTATCTGCTGGAAAAAGTATTCCTGCTTCGGCACGAGACCCGCAAAACCATTGAGTACGAAAAGATTGAACTGATCAAACCGGAAAATTACCAACTATTACTGGATGATCTTGAAGAGCGTACAGGATTGAACATCAACCGTGCAGAGGTTGGGAGACTGAACTTTTTGAGAGACTCAGCCACGGTGCGTATCTACTATTATGAAAGTGATAACAATATCAATTATGCCAACGAAGATACGGGGCAGGGTAGCAGAACAGATAATGATGATGACTAGTGGCTGTCCATAATATCCGATATACTCATGAATAGTTTATTTTCAACGGCATTCGTGAGCTCGTTGCACTCGGTTCAGCGTTGTTGCAAAAATTTTGAAACCTCATATACATAAGTATACTGCGGTTTAAAATTTTTGCACGCCTTGATCTCGAACATTATGATCCAGCCACTCCACGCTATTGAAAAACTCTTTCTTGTGGCTGTCCATAATGTCGGGTATCTGTGTTCCTTCAATAGTATAGCGTGTAGTTAGGGATTTGAGGTATTAATTAATTGTTGCTGGTTGCTCCATCATCTCGACCTTGTATTTCATTACAGATCCCTTATATCAAGTAAAAAATAGTATATTTAAACAAGAAGTACATTATACCGTTAAGCATAATAGGTCAATCAAACTGTACGATGCATAATGAATCCGACAGATAACAGTTTTCTGGATATATTTAATAAGGAAGTAGGACTGAAATTTCAGCTGTACAATAGTCTTTTCACTGCCCTGCCCTTTCATAAAGTAGAAAAAACAGGTGTCCTGGTATCCATATTCCTGCTCCATTGTGAAGAGGGATTTGATGCGGGTAAGGGACCCGTGGAAATTATACGGTCATTTCTAAGTCAGTATACAACCTTAAAATCAGAACAGGAGGAGTTGGATCTGCTCTTCCGCTTTGTACAGTATTCGGAGCGCCAGGTAGTGTTGTTCGATGCACTTGAAGATGCAGCCTTCCCCAAAGTAAATGATCTGGGAGGCTCCGGAACACTGACCCACCTTAATTCTGAGGTGGTGCACCAGCAGATGCAGGAGAAGATCAAAAAGAAATTTGAGGATTTTTCAGTACGGCTTGTCCTTACCGCACACCCAACCCAGTTTTACCCCAGCGAAGTGTTGGTTATCATCAACGATCTGGCCAGGGCGATTATTGAGGACAACACCGTTCTGGTGAACAGCTATCTCCAGCAACTGGGCAAAACACCCTTCTTCAAAAGCACCAAACCTACTCCGTATGATGAAGCGGTAAACCTGATCTGGTACCTGGAAAATGTCTTTTACCATGCAGCAGGGGAGATACTTACATACCTGAAAGGAAGATTTCCGGGCAGTATTACCCCTGGTAACCGGTTGATCAGGCTTGGATTTTGGCCGGGAGGTGATCGCGACGGAAACCCGTTTGTGAAATCCGATACTGCCATCAATGTGGCCAGTGCACTCAGGGCATCAATTATCAAAAGTTATTACGAAGAGATCCACCAGTTAAAAAGACGGCTTACCTTCAAGGGAGTCTCCCATATTCTGACAGAACTGGAAGAGTTACTCTATAAGAACATGTTCCTTCCCGCTGATAAATTTAAAATGCAAAGTGAAGATATCCTGCAATACCTGTTCAGGATCAGGGAACTGCTAATAGAAGAACATAACAGCCTGTTTCTTGAACCCCTGGAGAGCCTGATTGGAAAAATAGAATTATTTGGTCTCCATTTTGCCTCCCTGGATATCAGGCAAGACAGTAAAGTTCACAATGCATTGCTTGCTGAGGTGGCCGGGAAAACAGCTATTTTGCCGAAAAATTACCAGGAGTTATCTGATTCTGAAAAGATCGGACATCTGGTCAGTATCCGGAACACGATTGATCAAAATATACTTGAAGACGAAATAGAGAAAGATGTGATTGAAACCATCGGGGCCATAAAAAGCATACAGGCCAGTAACGGGGAGGCAGGGTGTCATCGTTATATCATCAGCCATACACGGAACCCTGTGGATGTGATTGGTGTTTACGGACTGTTCAAACTGGCAGGATGGAAAAGTGAGGAAATCAGGGTTGATATTGTACCCCTGTTTGAATCCATAGAGGACCTGGGAAGGGCTCCTCAAATGATGAAGGAGCTCTATGAGTTGGATGTGTATCGCGACCATCTGGCACGGAGGGACAATGTTCAGACCATCATGCTTGGATTTTCAGATGGAACCAAAGATGGAGGGTTCCTGATGGCCAACTGGAGTATCTACAAGGCAAAAGAGGCGTTGTCTAAGATCTCTGAGGAGTGTGGGATAGAGGTTGTGTTCTTTGATGGCCGTGGAGGCCCGCCCGCCCGGGGTGGCGGACGAACACACCAGTTCTATTCATCCCTTGGATCAAATATTGCCAACAAGGAGATCCAGATCACGATACAGGGCCAAACCATCAGTGCGAATTTCGGTACTATCGATACGGCACGCTATAATATGGAACAGCTGATACACGCGGGAATATGGAGCGATCTGTTTTCATCCCGGAGACCAACCCTCAATGCCGATGAAGATGAAATTTTCGATGCCCTTGCCAGGGAAAGTTTCAATGCCTACAGTTCCCTGAAAAACAGACCGAATTTCCTGGAGTATCTCAATTATGCCAGTCCACTGCGCTATTACTCAGAAGCCAATATCAGTAGCCGCCCGTCCAGGCGAAAAAAGGGTAAACTGAACCTGGAAGATCTGCGTGCAGTACCATACGTGGGTTCATGGAGCCAGATGAAACAAAATCTTCCCGGATTTTATGGTGTTGGAACAGCATTCAGCAAACTGGAGGAGGCAGGCAGATGGAATGAAATTGAAACGCTCTATAAAAACTCCTCATTCTTCAGAACGGTCATGGAAAACTGTGAAATGGCCATGACAAAATGTTTCTTTCCACTTACGGCATACCTGTCAGAACATCCCGGATATGGCGTCCTCTGGAAAAATATACACGACGAATTCCAGCGAACAAAATACTATCTTCTGAAACTTTCGGGCTATACCGAATTAATGGAAGGCAAACCGGTCAATAAGATGTCGATCCATATGCGACAGCGCATTGAACTTCCCCTGCTGACCATTCAGCAATATGCCCTGGACAGGATACGTGACCTGGAAAAATCTGCTTCCCCAGAAAAACAGAAAAACGTGTACGAAAAACTTGCCATGCGGTGCTCATTCGGGATCATTAATGCCGAAAGAAATTCTGCCTGACAAAAATCTCCTGTGCTGAACACCCGGTTAGCGTTCACACTGTTGCCTTCCAGACAGGATACCCGACGATACAACTATACGATAAATTCAATACCTTTGGTGTAAAGAGACACATTATGCGAACAGAGGAACTGAAAATTACTATATATTCATATGACAAACCGGATGAGCTACCCGGAAACGGCGGGAAATTGATCGAATTGGCGAAAAATGCGACCGAAAACGCCTGGGCCCCCTATTCCCAGTTCAGGGTTGGCGCTGCCCTGGAACTTGAAAACGGGGAGATCATCACAGGCAATAACCAGGAGAACATTGCATTTCCTTCGGGATTATGTGCAGAACGGGTGGCCCTTTTCTATGCCGGATCACAACACCCGGGGGTGGCAGTAAAGAAAATTGCACTGGCGGCATTTGCAGACGACCGGTTTGTGGATAAGCCGGTCTATCCCTGCGGCGATTGCCGGCAGGTATTGCTTGAGCACGAAAACAGGGTCGGTAAACCTGTGGAGGTGATCATGTTTGGAGAATCAGAAATAAAAGTAGTGAAAAGTGTGAGTGATCTGCTGCCTTTGCCATTCGACTACAACCTGACTCCCTGATCTTTTTCAAATCGATCAAAGATATCCTCCGCCGGGAAAGGTGCAGTTATTACGATCTTTTCCTTCTTCACAGGATGTATAAATGAAATCCTCCTCGCATGCAGGCTGATACCCCCGTTACGGTTTGGTCGTTTGGCCCCGTATTTCACATCTCCCCTGATGGGACACCCGATTTTGGCCAACTGTGACCTGATCTGATGATGACGGCCTGTTTCAAGGTTGATCTCAAGCAGATGATACCGGTCCCCGGATGCCAGATGACGGTAGGTCAATACGGCGAGTTTTGAATCTGGCACCTCCCTGTCATGACAGTAGGATTTGTTTTGCTTCCTGTTACGAACAATCTGATGTGTTAATTTACCAGCAGAAGGGTCCGGCATTTCAGCCACTAGTGCATAATAGATCTTTTCAACTTTTTTCTCTTTAAACAACCCGGCCATCCTGCTGAGTGCCTTCCCCGTTTTGGTATATACAACAGCGCCGCTCACGGGCTGGTCCAGCCGGTGCGGAATACCCACGAAAACGTTCCCCGGTTTTGAATCCCTTTCCTTCAGGAAATCCCGCAATTTGTTATCCAGTGAAAGATCACCGGTCTTATCCCCCTGAACGATATCTGACACCTGCTTGTTCAGTACAACCAGATGATTGTCTTCATACAGGATCCTGATAGCATACTTTTTTTCTAATGACATGGGTTGGCAGACCGGTTATTTAATACTGTTCCCGCTCATTGGGGAAGTCGCCTGACCGGACATCCTCAATGTAGGTTTTTACCGCTCCGGATATCTCGGCATTGAGGTTGTGGTACCGCCGCAGGAACCTGGGAGAGAACTCCTGGGTTATACCAAGCATATCGTGGATCACCAGTACCTGTCCGTCGGCATGATTCCCTGCGCCAATACCAATGGTGGGAATACGCAGCATTTTTGAGACTTTTTCTCCCAGTGTGGCAGGAATTTTTTCAAGAACAATGGCAAAGCATCCTGTTTTCTCCAGCAACTGGGCATCTTCAATCAGTTTTTCCGCTTCGGAATTCTCCGTGGCACGAACAACATAGGTGCCGAATTTATGGATCGCCTGGGGTGTCAGGCCCAGGTGCCCCATTACCGGGATACCGGCAGATAAAATACGCTCCACCGAGTCGATGATGTCTTCTCCCCCTTCCAGTTTCACGGCGCTTGCCCCGGTCTCCTTCATGATCCGTACTGCAGATGCCAACGCTTTCTTTGAATTACCCTGGTAGGTACCAAATGGAAGATCCACAACAATCAACGCCCTGCTTGTTGCACGCACAACAGACGCCGCATGATAGATCATATTGTCGAGGGTAATGGGAAGGGTGGTTTCAAATCCCGCCATTACGTTGGAGGCTGAATCGCCCACCAGAATGATATCAACCCCCGCCTGGTCGAGGATACGTGCCATGGAATAATCATAACCGGTCAACATCGCAATCTTCTCTCCCTTTAATTTCATCTCAAACAATACATGGGTAGTTATTTTCCTGGCTGAGCTGTGTACTGACATATCACAATATTTTATACAAAGTTCTGAATAAATTCCGATAAAAGGTACCACAAAAGTAAAAATTACTGCGTCAAAATGTCAGTCCATCGCACGCATAAGGAAAAATTCTGACAAATATCAGTTGATCGCAGTGTCATATTTACATATATGGGAGACATATCATATATGGCATAATCATTGACAAATAAAAGACAAGTACATAGAAAAACATTCAAACATCATTAAATATGGGTAAAATAATTGGAATAGATTTAGGAACAACAAATTCTTGTGTTTCCGTAATGGAAGGAAATGAGCCTGTTGTGATTCCCAACAGCGAAGGAAAAAGAACAACCCCTTCGGTAGTGGCATTTGTTGAAAATGGAGAACGGAAAGTGGGAGATCCTGCAAAACGACAGGCAATAACCAATCCGGAAAAAACGGTATACTCCATCAAGAGGTTCATGGGAGAAACGTTTGACAGGGTTACCAAAGAAGTTAGAAGGGTTCCCTACAAGGTTATCAAGGGCGAAAACAATACACCAAGGATACAAATTGATGACCGTAAGTACTCTCCCCAGGAGATTTCTGCCATGGTACTTCAGAAAATGAAGAAGACCGCGGAAGATTACCTGGGTACAGAAGTTACCGAAGCGGTAATTACCGTACCGGCCTATTTCAGTGATTCACAGCGCCAGGCCACCAAAGAGGCCGGAGAGATCGCCGGACTGAAAGTAAAACGGATCATCAACGAGCCGACAGCTGCATCACTGGCATACGGGCTCGACAAAAAATCTTCGGACCTGAAGATTGCTGTCTTTGACCTTGGTGGTGGAACATTTGACATTTCAATCCTGGAACTGGGTGATGGCGTATTTGAAGTTAAATCAACCAATGGTGATACACACCTTGGCGGAGACGACTTTGACCAGGTGATCATCGACTGGCTGGCAGCCGAGTTCAAAAAAGACGAAGGGATCGACCTGAAACAGGATCCCATGGCGCTGCAACGTTTGAAAGAGACAGCCGAAAAGGCAAAAATTGAACTTTCCAGCTCCACACAAACGGAGATCAACCTGCCCTATATCATGCCGGTTGACGGAATTCCCAAGCACCTTGTTAAAACTTTGACCAGGGCAAAATTTGAAAGTCTGGCCGACAAACTTATCCAGGCAACCATCGAGCCTTGTAAAAAAGCGATGAAGGATGCAGGAATGAAATCTTCCGATATCAGTGAAGTGATCCTGGTAGGCGGTTCTACCCGTATCCCGGCCATTCAGAAAGTTGTTCAGGAATTCTTCGGAAAAGCACCTTCGAAAGGGGTTAACCCCGATGAGGTGGTTGCCATCGGGGCAGCGATCCAGGGAGGTGTACTCACAGGTGAGGTAAAAGATGTGTTATTACTGGATGTTACCCCGTTGTCATTGGGTATCGAAACCATGGGTGGTGTTTCAACCAAACTGATCGAATCCAATACAACCATCCCCACGAAGAAGACACAAACATTCACCACCGCTGCCGACAACCAGCCCTCGGTTGAGATTCACGTGTTGCAGGGCGAACGTTCCCTGGCAAAGGACAACAAAACCATCGGCCGGTTCCATCTGGACGGAATACCACCATCACCACGGGGTATGCCACAGATTGAAGTTACTTTCGATATCGATGCCAACGGAATACTGAATGTCTCTGCAAGGGATAAAGGGACCGGTAAAGAGCAAAGTATCAGAATTGAAGCATCTTCAGGATTAACTGAAGAAGAGATCAATAAGATGAAGGAAGAGGCGAAGGCCAATGAGGCAACCGACAAAGAGGTAAAAGAGCGGATTGAGAAACTAAATAATGCCGACAGCCTTGCTTTCCAATCTGAGAAACAGTTGAAAGAGTACGGCGAAAAGTTGCCTGAAGAGAAGAAGAAGGTGATTGAAGAGGCGCTGGCTAAGTTGAAAGAGGCACATAAAGCCGAAGACATCGCAGCCATTGATGCAGCCACTGAAGCACTGAACAATGCATGGCAGGCAGCCTCGCAGGATATGTACAACGCGGGCCAGCAGGAAGGTGAGCAACCCCAGCAGGAAGAACCTGCAGGTAAATCAAACAAGAAGGATGACGACGGTGAGGTGACCGATGTCGATTTCGAGGAGGTGAAATAGTGCCTGCAGAAAACCAAGTTATTTTTAAGGCCGGCTCATCTGAGTCGGCCTTTATTAATTACGGTCGGGATTTATTATCTTTAACCATACCAACAAACACACTATTACGTTATTAATACCATAAAGGAATACCTATGCAACGTCTGCATCTTACAGTCATACTGATCATTACCTTCTGCTTTTCTGCCTTTGCACAGAATGCATACGACAGTAACGGGCTACGTACCGGTCCGTGGAGAGGGTATTATGAAGACTCCACGTTGCGGTTTGAAGCTGAATTTGAAGCAGGGAAACCGGTGGGACTAATGAAAAGATACAATGAAAAGGGTGTTTTATCGGCCACCATGTACTTTTATGCCGGTTCAGTCAGGTGTTTTGTAAAAATGTATACGCCACAGGGTAAGATAAATGCCACCGGGATATACGAAGCACAAAAAATGGATTCAACCTGGAATTACCTGGGTGCAGATGGTGCGGTAAGAATGACAGAGAATTATGACAACGGTGTTTTATCAGGACCCACAAAAAACTTCTATCCTTCAGGTAATATATCCCAATGTATCAACTATACTGACGGAGTAAAAGATGGGCAGTGGATCCAATACTTCGATAACGGGGATACCATGATGTCTGCATATTATATAAACGGACTGCTACATGGCAAGTACATCACTTACTACCCCGGGGGGAAAATCCAGATAAAAGGAATCTATTACCATGACCTGAAAGATGAAGCATGGACATATTATTCTGAAGAGGGAGAGATTTTGACTATACTACACTATGACCAGGGCGATATTCTCAACCCGGAAGAGATGGAAGAGAACTATGAAAAATTCATTAAGCAAATTGAGGAAAATATTGGAAATACTCCGGATCCTTCCCTGGGGGGTATGTAACGATCCCCCGCTGCCATAAACAGTTTGTATCCCTTCTTTGTTATGATCTCATTAATCTGTGTGATGCTTTCTGATCTGAACGAAAACAGGAATTATCATCAATTCCATGGTCAATGATATGGAGTGGCTTTACATTTTATTATCTTTAGTGGATCATGAAAAAGCCTTTACTCACAGCATTTGTCCTGGCAGTGACAGTCACTTTATCCGGACAACGGGTAGCCGATCAGACCTATTGGTTTTATTTTACCGATAAACAGAACAACGGTTACAGCATCAGTCAGCCACATGAATTCTTGTCACAACGTTCACTTGAGCGGCGTGCCTGGCAGTCCATACCGGTCGATCAGGCTGATCTGCCTGTCACAAAAAGTTATGTCGACAGCCTGGCATCCCTGGGCCTGGAGATCAGGCATACCTCCAAATGGCTCAACGGTGTACTGGTAACAACTGCAGACACCTCCCTGGCAGATACATTGCACATGTTGTCATTTATCGATACGATTCCTTGGAAGCCTGTAGATACAAAATACTTCCCCGTGGTTAAATCTCCTTCACGTTTTGAACCACCCCATACTACGCCTCCCATGTTCCGGTATGGTTTGTCGGGAATGCAGATCTGGCAACTTGAGCTGGAATATTTGCATGAACGGGGCTATACCGGTAGCGGTGTTCTGCTTACTGTACTTGATGCAGGATTTTCCAATTTCAATAATTTACCTTCATTTCTTGGACCTGTTGCAAACGGGCAGATCATAGCAAGCCGCAATTTTGTACAGAAGAACCAGAATGTATATAACAGCCATTCCCACGGTACAAGCGTTAGCTCAATTATTGTAGCAAACTGGCCCGACACCCTGATGGGCGGAGCGCCGGATGTTCAGATCATTTTGGCCATCACAGAAAATGCTTTTTCGGAAACCAGGGTTGAGGAATATTCGTGGATCGAAGCCGCTGAATGGGCAGACAGCCTGGGGACGGATATTATCAATACTTCGCTGGGATATACCACATTCGACGATTCCACCACTAATTATACTTACGAGGATATGGACGGGAAAACGGCCCATATATCCATTGCCAACAGCATGACCGCTTCGCGGGGGATCATCAGTGTAACCAGCGCCGGGAATTCAGGCAATACCTCTTGGCGCTATATCGGTGCACCGGCTGATGCGTCGGATATACTTGCCATTGGCGCAGTGGATGGATGGGGACAGCTGGCTTCATTCAGTTCAAAGGGCCCTACCTACGACCACCGCATTAAACCGGAAGTCTCGGCCATGGGATCGCAAACAGCGGTGCAATCTGCTGACGGAACCGCAAAACTGGGTTACGGGACATCATACGCCTCACCAATGATTGCAGGCGCCACCGCAGTACTTTGGCAGGCTTATCCTGCACTTACTTCCAATGAGTTAATGCGCTGGATCATCAAGGCAGGCGACAGATACGGATCCCCTGATACAGAATACGGCTACGGAATACCCAATTACAGAAAAGCCTACCAGGCAATTTCCACTATTGACCTTGCTACCCTGCATACCGGTTTGAAAATATATCCAAATCCTGTCAGTGATTATTTTTATGTTGAAATTCCCGAAGGCACCACCGGCAGGCTGGACCTGAAAATGTTCGATATCAGGGGTGGCCTGATCCACGCAGATGAGATCAAAATGCCGGGAAGGATTGACATCCCCTCCTCCCTCACGCCGGGAATGTACATTATTGAAATTAATGACGGAATGAGATTCTTCAGAAGCCGCATAATTAAAAATTAATGTCAGAACATTTAACATTAAGCAGCCTCAACAGGCAGATCAGGGAATTCACACAACAGGCTTTTCCCCAGCCTGTATGGGTCGTTGCTGAAATACTGGAGATGAATTTGAACAGGTCGGGGCACTGCTACATGGAACTGATCGAAAAATCTGAATCAGACAACAACATCATTGCCAAAAGCAGAGCGACCATATGGGCCTTTAAATTCAGGATGATCCGTCCATATTTTGAAGCCACAACCGGGTCCATTCTACAACCCGGAATTAAAATACTGCTGAAGGCTGAAGTAACTTTCCACGAACTGTACGGATTAAGTCTGAACATTAACGATATTGATCCTTCCTTTACATTGGGGGATATGGCCAGGCAAAAACAGGAAGTGATCAACAGGTTGAAATCCAGCGGAGTAATGGAAATGAACCGGGAACTGATCCTGAGCGAAGTACCCCAGCGAATTGCTGTCATTTCCTCTGAAACGGCTGCTGGTTATGGCGATTTCATCGATTCGTTGATAAATAACAACTTCGGAATCGGATTTTCAGTTTCGCTTTTCCAGGCCATTGTACAGGGAGATGCAGCCGAAAGTTCAATGATAAGTGCCCTGGAACAGGTGTTTGAGTCTGACACAGCATTTGATGCGGTGGTTCTGATCAGGGGTGGAGGATCGCAGTCGGACCTGGATTGTTTCAACGGATTTGAATTGGCCATGAACATTGCCCAGTTCCCGCTGCCCGTTTTGACGGGGATTGGCCATGAAAGGGATGTGACCATTGCAGACATGGTTGCACACCAGAGTCTCAAAACTCCTACAGCGGTAGCTGAGTTCCTGGTGGACAAAGTGGCTGGATTTTTGGAAAAACTCGACCGTATCAGAGAACGTTTCAGCCAGGCGGTAAGATGGATCCTCCAGGAAGAGACCATGGTACTTCAACAAAAAGCATCTGATCTTCATTATCTTGTACAGCAGCACCTGACTGAAGGAAAACATGGTCTGGAAGCCTACCGTGCTTCCGTCGAATCATCGGTAAAGCACATTGTCAGGGACCAGGCTACAACATTAAATAACCATTCAGACAAGCTGAAATACCTCTGGAAAGGAATTTTTAGCCAACACAGGTATGATCTGAAGAATTTCAGAGAACGGAATCGACGATCCGGTACCGACCTGTTGCAATCAAGCAAGGAGCAATTACGGAACTTCGAACGTACGCTGGAACTGGTAAGACCCGAAAAAGTGTTGGCGCGGGGATACAGTATTACCTGGTCGGAAGGGAAAGCAGTAAAATCAGTCAGGGGAATGAAAAAAGGCACCCCTCTGGAGACTTTGGTATCAGACGGTAAAATTCAGAGCGTGGTAAGCAGTGATGGAAAATTGTCAAATTAAAGATATAAAAAATATGGCAAAACAGGATATTACTTACAAGGCAGCGATTACAGAAATTGAATTAATCCTCGGAAAAATTGAAGAGGGGGAACTGGATGTGGACGAACTCACGAAAAACGTAAAGCGAGTAACGGAACTTTTGACCATTTGCAGGGATAAACTACAAAAAACCGAATCGGAAGTTACCAAAATCCTGAAAGAGGAGTAGTAAGTTACATTACTTTCACAAAGTTAGCTACCTGTTTACATCCACCTTCCGTACCGTCTTTAGAATCAGGTTATTCATCGGATTGGGATTAAAACCCTCAACCTCAACAGGTGTAAATCTCACCAGCTTGTCATAGAATAGCGGAACAACCGGAGCCTGCTCCATGACAATGCTATCCATTTTCCTGTACATCCCGTACCTCTTTTCTGCATCTGTCTCCCGGCTGGCCGCCAGGTATAGTTTATCAAACGCGGCCGATTGAAACCGGGTATAATTGGGCCCCGCGGGAGCATGATTTCCTGAATAAAAGAGTGCCAGGTAATTTTCAGCATCGGCATAGTCTGCGATCCATGATCCCCTGAAAAACTGCAAATTCCCATTGGCCACCATGTTTCTGAATGCCCCGCCGGTACTTACAGTAATTTCTATGTCGATCCCGATTTTTTCCAGTTCAAACTGTATATATTCACACAGATCCAGGTAATCGGAGGTTGTCGTTAATTCAATGGTTCTGTCTGCTGTAACTGACGAAAAGCCGGCTTCCCTGATCAGTTGCCTTGCAAGGTCAGGTTGGTAATCGTAACCTTCTGAATAGGCCATGTGCCCTGGCAACCCCGGTGGAATCATCCCTGCTGTGGCAGGGTATCCCAGGTTATTTCGCAGATATTTCATCATCTTTTCCCGGTCGAAACCGTAATTGATCGCCTTTCGTATGCGCTTGTCAAGCAACAGATGATCCTTCCCCATTACCGGCTCCTGCAAAATTCCAAGGTATTCGGTGTTCAGATATGGCTGGGTAAGCATCTTAAACCGGTGGCTGTATTCCGGGTTTAGCGATCCCGATCTTGTCAGCAGTTCATCCTTGTACGCAGGATGAACACCCGACAGGAAATCCAGGTTTCCTTTCAAAAACTCCAGGAATTCGCTCTGTTTGTCCTTGATAAACGTAATTGCTATACCTTCCAGGTATGGAAGACTGTTTCCGCTTTCGTCCGTTTCAAAATATTCTCTGTTTTTAAGGAGGATGAGCTTTTCATCGGAGTTCCACAAGGTAAACTCGAATGGCCCGGTTCCAACCGGTTGATGGGCAAAATTTGCTTTGGGATTCGAAGCCACCTCATGGGGGACCACTGAACAATAGGGCATGGCCAGGATGGAAAGAAACGGGGGAAACGGTTGCTGCAATCTGATCTGTAATACCGAATCATTCAATACGGTAAAACCTGACTGCGGATCAACATACTCAAATATCCAGCTGCCCGGAGAGGCAACAGACGGATCAAGTATCCGCTCAAAACTGTATACAAAATCTGTTGCAATTACTCGTCTGCTCTCTTCATTCAGGTACGGAGAAGAATGAAACAAAACATCGGTCCGAAGAAAGAACGTGTATTCCAGTCCGTCAGCACTAATACTCCAACTCCTGGCAATAGAAGGCTGAATATGCAAGCTGTCGTCCATTTGTACCAGTCCGTTAAAAATCTGGCTAACGGGCCAGATAATGGTTTGGTTCCTGGCCATGGCCGGGTCAAGTGAAGTGATGCCCTTCGACTCATTGTACCTGAAAACTGTCTGGTTACTGTTGTCTTCTGTTGCAGGAGTACACCCGGAAATGTGCAGTAAAAGGATATATCCTGTAAGTAATAGGACCTTCGCCATAAAAGTTCACTTTAAGAATGAACCCAATGTATCAATAAGTTTATTCACATGCAGGGGTTTGCTGATATAATCGTCGCAACCAGCCTCTCTGCTATTCTCTTTCTCTCCCGACATGGCATAGGCAGTTTGCGCGATTACTGGCATACCTGGATTTTTCTCTTTAATGATCCGGGTACACATATACCCATCCATGACCGGCATACGAATATCCATCAGAATCAGACTGAGGCTGTCGGAATGTTCATCGAAGAGCCGGATGGTCTCTTGTCCGTCCCTCGCCCAGATGATCTCCACATTGGTATCTTTAAGTACTTCAGAAATTAGGTTGAAGTTCGACCTGTCATCTTCAGCCACCAAAATCTTTTTCCCTTTCCAATCATTATTCAGGTTCACTTTTCTTTCAGAAACCATGGGTTCCATATTTTTCAGCTCCTCAACCGGTATCGTGAACCAGAATTCCGATCCTTTATCTGGGGTGGATGTTACACCGATATTCCCTCCCAGTAACTCCACCAGGTTTTTGGAGATTGCCAGTCCAAGACCGGTACCCCCATAAAGCTTTGTGTTAGAGGAATAACCCTGTCTGAAACGGTCGAATATAAATTGGTGTTTCTCAGATTCAACACCTATTCCAGAATCTTTTACATAGATCCGTACAAATGATTCCTGCTGCTCTACGCCCAATTCAATAAACCCCTTTTCGGTAAATTTAACGGCATTGTTCAACAGGTTGGAGATTATCTGTTTCAACCGGAATGGATCTGTATACAACACCAGTCTTTTGGATGGCCATTTCCAGTTTAGCCGTAGGTTCAGGTGCGTCTTGTCAAGTCTTTCCATGTTTTCCCGGAACATGACGATCTGCTCTTTCACAAGTTCATCCAAGGTACATTCGTCTTTGTTAACCATTAACTGACCTGCTTCAATTTTTGAAATGTCAATAATATCATCAATCAGGTGCATCAGGTTATCGGCCCCCAGGTTGATTTGGGCGATGAACTCATTTCTCTCTTCGTGGCTGATATTGGTATCATTCAACAGATCCGAGAATCCAACAATCGCATTCATCGGTGTTCGTATCTCATGGGACATATTCGACAGAAAAGCCGTTTTAAGCCTGTCCGATTCCTCTGCTTTCTCCTTGGCTTCTCGTAAATTCCTTTCAGCCTCTTTCCGCTCGCTGATATCCTTGAAAATGATCATCATTGATTCCGGTTCACCCTCATTATTGTAAATGGCACCTGTGGAAACTTCAGACTCCATGGTTGTCCCATCTGCCCTGTGTAGCGTGAATTCAAGATTTTTTATATAGCCTATTTCCCAGGTCTTTTTGAAACTGCGAAGGGCAATTCGCCAGTTCTTTCTGTCAATAAAGTGGAAAATATTCTGGCCAATAACAGGTTCGTTTGTTATGTGCAACGCCGCAAGGAGACTGGTATTGTAATCTGTCATGATCCCTTTCTGATCCACAACAATGATCGGATCCGGTGACGATTCAAATATTCTGCGCTGCTTTTCCTGGCTTTCACGTACATTATCCTGATCGCGCTTCCTTTCAATGGCCAATGCGATCTGGTCGCTTACAAATTCAAGGATACTAACATCCTCCATGGTATAGATGATATCCTCGTTGTATGACTGAACAACAAATACACCAATAATTCTGTTATCTGTCTTCAACGGAACACCAAGCCAACTGATACAAGGTGAGCCCACCGGCTCAATCAAACCCTTATCTGTAAGCATCTTCTCTTTTTCAGCATCAATTAATTGTGCTTTCCCTATGTTTACAACATATCCTGTAAGCGTCTTACCTACCGGAAATTTCGTGAATGAATCCACCTCATCCCTGTGAAATGGCATGGTAAGCATGTTGGATTCCTCATTATATAGTGCAAGAAAACAGTTTGTTGTATCTACAATTTTTCCCAGGTATTCCCTGATTTTTTCATACAGTTCATTCAGGTTTTTGGTGGTATTAACTGCATTCGATATGTTGATCAGGGCTTTCTGGATCGCTTCATTTCTTCTCCGCTCCGAAATATCCTCATGGGTGCCAATCAACCGCCTGGCTTTACCATCTTCTTTAACATCCACCGCCCTGCCCCTGCTGCATATCCATTTGTATGAGCCATCCTTGCAAAGCAGCCTGAATTCTATTTCGAACGACTCTTCCTTGTTTTGGATGACCTTGTCCACCGCAGACAGGGTACTTTCCATATCATCATCATGAAGTAAAATGTGCCAGGTCTCCAACTCATGGGGCAATTCATCCGGTTCATAGCCAAGCATCTTATAATAGATCGGAGAATAGAATACTTTGTCCGACTCCAGGTTCCAGTCCCAGTACCCAAGGCTGGTTGCTTCTACAGCCAGTTTTAACCGTCGTTCACTTTTATTGATTGCCTCTCTTGCCTTTTTTGATTCGGTAATGTTCCTGGCTATGGCAAGCACCGAATCTATATGCTCCTCTTCGTCGAATTCAGGGAACAGCCTCCACTCGAAAGATATTTTTTCATGCTCCTTCGGGAAATCAAACTCAACAGTATTTTTCTTCCCTGTACGAAAAACTTTTTCAATGGCGCTTTCCCAGAATTCAACGATTTCATCAGTGAAAACCCCCATCTCGCTATGGGTTTTATTCATGAAATTTTCAATGGGGATACCGGTCTCTTCAAAGGCTGTATGATTCACATAAAGGTGTCTGAATCCGGAGTCAAAACGCATGATCACATCGGGTGAATTTTCCGCCAGGTTCCTGAAATGTTCCCTTGATATCTGGAGCGACTCTTCCATTATCTTCTGTTCCTGTATATTACGAATAACAAGAATAAATTGAAAGTCGTCGCCAATTTCAAACCTTGACAGGATATTTTCTGTCCAGAAATCTTCCCCGCTCTGCTTTTTATTCAGGCAGAGATAGCTTACGGATCCCTTATCCAGACTTCCAGCTATTTTTTGAATATCCTTTTTCTGATAACTTCCGGACGATTCTGTCAGATAGGAGATCACCCTGTTTTTGTCCCGGATATCTTCTAATCCGAATAATTCCGGCAAGCTTTGGTTAAAATCAATGATTCCAAAGGTTTGGGGATCTATAAGTATCATTCCATCCTGAACAGCATTAAAAATTGACCTGTATTTTAATTCCGACTCCTCCAGCTCATTCTCAACCTTCCTGCTGTGTTTGAGGACTTTGCCATATTTCTGTGAAGAATAGACTGTGGGAACCAATTTTACCAGGTGACTCTTCAGAAGGTAATCCCACACTCCGCTTGTCAAGGTTTCTGCTGCCTTGTGCTCATTCTTCTCTCCAACCAGATAGATCAGTGGGATATGAAATGTAATCTTCCTGTGAAAGTCTTCTATGGCTTTTCGTAAGTTATCAGGAAGGTCAAAGTCTGCCATGATCAGGTCCAGTTCACCGCTTTCAACCCTCGCTTCCAAATTGCGAATATCCTTGCAGAAACAACACTCCGGATCATAATTGCCATTTTCAAGTATGGTAATTATCTCATTAGCAAGCGATTTATCTATGTGCCAAAAGCAAATATTGATCTTGAGTCCGGCCATTGAATTAGTCAGGGTTAAATATGGCCGTAAAATAGCATTTTTTTATGATTTTTCGCTTTCTAAGCCTTTAGTTTCATCAGAACTTCACCTGAAGAGCAAGCATCAGGTGTCTTCCAGCCTGGGGATAATAACCATCAAGGAAAGCTTCCTCTCCCCCTGAATAATACCTGTACAACCAGGCATTCGTCTCGTATTTGGTGTCCAGCAGATTGGGTACCAGGATGCTGAGTACCATCTGATCCGCCCACGAGGGCCTGAATATCCAGGAAGCCTTCAGGTCGTTCACAAAATATGAATCCAGCACATATTCGGGATTTGAAGTATTATCTATATATTGCTCACCCACATACTTCGACATCAAACTGAATTTAATATTCTCGATGGGGTTGTATACCAGCTGACTTGCTGCAACCACCGAAGGTGAGTAGGCCAGGGTGGAATTACCAATGGGTTCTTCTACCTGGTATGGTTCATTTGCCGGATCATTCCAGTAGTCCCAGTTGTCAATAAAGTTTACAAAATTCTTGATCCTGTTCCTGCTGAGTGTAAGGTTCCCGTTCCAGGTAAATTTATTGTGCAGGTTAAACCCTGCTTCCAATTCAATACCGGCCCTGTAACTTTCTTCAACATTTGTCATCACCGGGTACCCCACTTCATTGAGTTGTCCCGTAAGTACCAACTGGTCGTTATAATCCATGTAGTATAATGTCACACCAGCCCTGAAAGCCTGTCCGATGACAGAATAACCTGCCTCGAAGTCGTTGAGTGTTTCATGCACCGGTGCCTTGTTGGGCGGAGCGTCTGTAAAGTTGTTCCTGTTAGGTTCCCTGCCTGCTCTTGCATAAGAGATAAAGCCCCTGTGCCCGGCAAATGGGGTGAAATTGAATCCCGCTTTCGGATTGAAAAAGAGAAATTCATGTTCCTGTGTCACATCCCGGTTTTCCGAATCGGTGCCGTCAATATCATGGGTGATCCCCCTTACCTGGAGATCAAGGAATGCGGTAATACTACTGCCCATATCCTGGTAATATTTACCATAGATGTTCCAGTCAGTCTTGATTCCCACTCCTTCATACCATTCATGACCTGCCTCGTTATCACCAAAATAGTTGGCCCATAACACTCTCCCGAAGTGCAGTCCCACATACCTGTTTATTCCTCCTCCCGCAATCAGTGTGTTGTTTTCACCAGTATACGTCAGGGAGGCAATGGCGCCGTAAAAATCATTATCCAGCCACTTTCTCCGAATCAGGTCCGTGGAAAAGACAGTGTCTGTACCAACCACAGGGTATTCCATACTGTATTCGGCATAATCCTCTGAAGTTTTATACTGCTCATAATACCCGTTTCCCCATGTATAATGTAACGCGGCATTCAGCTGCAATTTACGTGTGAACTCTTTTGAGTAATGTAATTGGTAATGGATCTGGTCATAATGGTCCACCTGGTTGTCGTAATAGGCTGTCTGTCCGGAAGTATCGGTATAGGCCCCCATTTCGTTGTATGTCCGGTGGGAGACCAGCATGGAAGATGGAACCCCTCCCCACGACTGGTAAAGCTCCTCAAAACCACCGAAAGTAATAAATTTAAGGCTCGAAGTCTCCGAAAACCAACCGGCCGAAAGGTAATAGGACTGCAGATCTGTCCACGACCTGTCAATGTAACCGTCAGAATAGAGGTCCGAAAGTCGCACATCCACTGAAAATTTGTCATTGATCAGTCCGGTACCCAGGGAAACTGTATTTTTCAGTGTGTTAAAGGAACCCGCGGTCACATCATATGTCGCGTAGGGATCCTCGTTCACCAGGGTGGTTTGCATATTCACTGTGGCTCCAAACGCCGCAGCCCCGTTTGTGGATGTTCCCACCCCACGCTGGATCTGAATCTGCTCAGTTGAGGAGGCCAGGTCCGGAAGATCCACCCAAAATACAGTTTGCGATTCTGCATCATTCAGCGGAACACCATTAATGGTCACGTTGATCCTGTTGGCATCAGTTCCACGGATCCGCATGGAGGTATAACCAATCCCATGTCCGGCATCAGAAGATGAGATTACCGATGGGGTCAGGCTAATGATATAGGGGATGTCCTGACCGAAATTCTTTTCAACAATTTCATCACGATCCAGGTCCACGTATGCCATGGGAGTTTTCTCACCAGCCCTCAGGGCACTTATTGTTACCTCTTCTCCCCTGAAATATTTCTGTTCAAGGATGATGGATCCGGCATCCGTATCGCCTGCAATACTGATGTTTTTTTCAATGGTTTCATATCCCACGAAGGAGAATACCACCTTATACATCCCTACAGGCAGGCCGTCAATCTGAAAGGCACCCGATTCATCGGTAATGGAGCCTCTGTTCAATTCAGGAACTGAGACACTCGCCCCCTGAAGAGGGTCATTTTGTACATCGTAAACATGGCCGCTAAGCACAAATTGTGCATGTAGCTGCATAGCCGCAGCCAATAGCACAAGTCCAAACAAAACTTGTTTTTTCATAATAGGTATGATTTATAATTCACATTAAAATGCATCTCCCTTCGCCGGCATTACCCGGATCAGGTCCTAAGGGTATGATCTCAGCCTGTTATTTAAGGCACCCCCTTAGTGAAATTACCCTGCAAAGGTAAAAAGGAATTTGAGAAATAAAAAAAGGTGGGATATAAATTAGTCCTGTTCGGGGATAAAGAGTCTGTCAATAAAGTAGCGTGGCTGGATCATAATGTTCGTTTGCAAGGGTTATTCCCTGCGGTCATGAGCTATGTTATGCTCGTCTTCCTTCCCACCCGATTCTCGCTTTCGTTTTACACTTTTTTCACCATCTTTGCGTTATAATTGCGTATGGAAGATAACCGCATGTGAAAAAAATTATCATACTTATAGTATTAGCAGGAACAATGGCCATGATGTACCATTGCCGCCCCGAGAGAAATTACATTGAGGAACAGGATGCGAAACTACAATTCAGCCTGGATACCGTCTACTTTGATACGATTTTTACTACCGTAGGCACAATCACCAAGGAATTCAGGGTGTACAACCCCCATTCCCGCTATATTAAAATTGATGCCATTGAACTGGCTGGCGGAGTTGGTTCTGTATTCAGGATTAACGTGGATGGATCACCCGGAAACCGGTTTGATAATTTTGAGCTGGCACCCGGGGACAGCATGTATGTATTTGTTGAAGCGACCCTTAACCCGAACGAGTCTCCGGATATCCTGAGAATACAAGACTCCATTACCTTCTCCGTAAACGGGAACCTCCAGGATATCGACCTGGTAGCGTGGGGGCAGGATGTACATCTTTTAAAGGATAGTATACTGGATTACTCTGCCACCTGGGTAGCCGATAAACCTTATCTTATTATTGGCGGGATACTTGTGGATACGCTCCAGGAATTAACCATCGAAAAAGGGGTGCAGATATACATGCACAGGGATGCAGGAATTTATATACTGGGCTCCATGAAAATCAACGGATCCCTGGAAGATCCGGTGGTGATCCAGGGCGACAGGCTGGAACGGGAGTTTCAGGATGATCCCGGTTACCCCGGACAATGGTTCGGGATCCGATTCCTGCCTGGAAGTCACAGTAATGTGGTGAATTACGCACGCATTCTGAATGGAACGGTGGGGTTGATGGCCGACTCTGTGGTCAGGTTTGATCAACCGGTGATGACTATTACAAATACAGAGATCAACAGGATGAGCTACGTTGGGATACTGGGCAGGGGTACCACCATCAAGGCGTGGAACACCGTGGTGGGCGATTGCGGCAGCAGCTGTGTCCAACTGCTCTACGAAGGCTCTTACTTTTTTAACCATTGTACCCTTGCAAATTACTGGAAAACAGGCTTCTCCAACCGAAAAACGCCGGCCCTGTTTATTGCCAACTATTTTACCTATCAAGACGATGCCGGAAAGATAATTGTGCATACCAGGGATATTGATACGGCCTATTTTACCAACTCCATTATCCACGGATCACGCAATAATGAGATCCTTGTCAGTAAATCGGATGAAGGCCGGTTGCATTACAAATTCGACCACATCCTCACCAGGCTAGACATCGCAGAGTACGATTATATTCATGACCGGAGTTTTACCGGAATCATTAATAACAAGGCTCCGGAATTCGATTCTCTGCGGGTCAGTTATGAACTGGATAGCCTCTCACCAGCCATTAATGCCGGTGATCCGGACTATGCCCTGGAACACCCGTTCGACTTTAACGGCATCAACAGGCTCGCGGATGACAAGCCTGACCTGGGGGCATTTGAAAAAAACTGACGATTTTCTTCGATATTTCGCAGGTTCATCACATTAACAGGGAGGAGTACTT
>JBBDIE010000062.1:0-4344 GCA_040880545.1 Bacteroidales bacterium
TACTTCATTTTCTGTGGGTTTATGCAGGAATGTTCCCAGCACGCATCCGATGGCAGAGAGTATAAGGATTACAGGAAAGAAATAGAGGATGCGGATATCGGGTGCCAGGTTCGGGAATATTTCAGCCAGCATGTCGAAACCAAATGCACTGCTGATATAGGGCATCAGCCCGGCAAGTATGCCAATGAACATACCCCAGAAATAACCGAAAGCGTTAAATCGCCACCAGTACCATTTGAGGATATTAGAAGCCATGTAAGAACCCCAGAGTGCCGAGACAAGAATCTGAAGTACCTGGTTGACATTTTTTGCAAAGAACCCCAGGATAATACTAACCACTACAGTGACGATTCCGGCT
Organism: Bacteroidales bacterium; assembly: GCA_040880545.1. Taxonomy (GTDB): domain Bacteria; phylum Bacteroidota; class Bacteroidia; order Bacteroidales; genus M55B112. The sequence continues at coordinate 359 of JBBDIE010000062.1, forward strand.
GTATAATTGGTCAGTTTAACCTGTTTATTGGTGGCATCGGGCTTCATATATTTCAGGTAGATGTCATTGGTAATGTATGCCTGGGCAGCATTGAGTGTTCCTGCAAAAGTGGACATAAAAGCAGCCAGCAGACCAGCCAATAGCAGTCCGAGAAGTCCCACAGGTACAAATTCCGCGATGGCTGAAGGCAGTATCTGTTCGAAATCGATTCTGCCCCCGACCATCAGATTCAGTCGGTCGTAGAACAGAATGCCAAGAAGCGCGAAGCCGGCAATCATGAGGTATCTGGCAGGCATAAGCACTACAGAGACGAACCCGCTCATTTTTGCTGCCTCTTTGGGTGATTTGGTCGCCAGGATTTTCTGCATGTCGTAATTGGGTGCAGGCCCGGCAGCAGAAACAAGGATACCTTTCATGACCATCATCCAGAAGAACAGGCTGAATAGTTGATAGCCGTCCTCTGCTATCTTCCTGTTCACCTCAGGGATGATTGCCGACCAGTCCATATCCAGGTTCCTTCCAAACCACGGACTGGTCCAACCTTCGGGTACAAGTGTGGCAATATCAACATTGCCAAGTTTAATCATGGCGATTACAGCAATCGTGATAGCGGAGACTGTCATGATACCGTACTGAACCACATCGGCCCATACAATACTGTTCATCCCACCAAGGATTGCGTACGTTACTGCGAAAAGGGTAAATATAACGCCATAAAAGTGAGGAACATACTGAGCTCCAATCATCGTTTCCAAACCTGCGTTCCAGTTTGCCGGCATAAAAATCATAATGAATTTTCCCAGTCCGATAAATCCATAGGCCAGGAATCCGAGACATCCAAGCAAGGCGAACACTACTACAATGTTGTGAGATAATTTGGCACCTGAACCAAACCCGAACCGGGTACCGATCCATTCCGCTCCGGTGGTTACATTGGAACGCCTCAGCCAGATTGAGAGGTAAACCATCAGGAACATCTGGTTAAACACCGGCCAAAGCCAGGGAAGCCAGATACTTTTAAGTCCGTACACGAAACCTATGGTGACGAGCCACATGGTACCACTGATGTCGAACATGCCGGATGCATTGGAGAGCCCTAAAAAATACCAGGGAAGTTTATTTCCCCCAAGCAGGTAGGCTGATTTGTCTTTTTCAGCCCTTTTTTTCATGTAAAAACCGATAAATACTGTAAAGCTGAGATAGAGGCCTATAAGAACCAGGTCGATGACGTGCAGTTTCATAGTATGTTGGTGTTGGTGTAGGTTTAGTTTTAGAATGTAAAAAAAGTAAAATAATCTGACACTTTACCTGAGGATTTTTAAAATTCCGTGAAACAGCTTTTAACCAGCAACCAGCAACAACTTTCCATAGCGCCAGCAACATCTCCCGTTGCGTGAGCAACTACTCTTCAATTTCCCAACCTCCCACAATGAAAGTTCCACGAATGCTAAGTTGGTAAAAAATGATGAAGAATGATCTTTTTTCTTTTTCCAATGGCAACAACCTGTTACCTTTAACAGCAAATAAAATGACAATGGAAATTACTGAACAGCTATTTGGAAAATTGCCCGATGGAAGGGAAGCGCGGCTTTACACCCTGGCCAATGATCAGGGGATGGAGGTAGATATCACTAACTACGGAGGTATTGTAACAGCCATACGTATTCCCGATAAACATAAGGAGCCGGGTGATGTGGTTCTGGGCTTTGATAACCTCAACGATTACCTGGGAGAGCATCCATATTTCGGGGCCATCATAGGACGGGTGGCAAACAGAATTGACAAAGGGAAATTTACACTCCATGGAAAAACATACTCACTGGCACAGAACAACGGACCAAATCATCTCCATGGGGGGATCACCGGGTTCGATAAGGTACTCTGGACAGCTTCCAGGGAGAAGAGACTGGATGAAGTAACACTGAAACTGGGGTATGAGAGTGTTCACATGGAAGAAGGATATCCGGGTAACCTTCTGGTTGAAGTGGAATACACCCTGAACGACAGGAATGATTTAAGCATCTCCTACAGGGCAGTCACAGATATGACTACCCACGTAAACCTCACCAGCCATTCATACTTTAACCTGAATAACTGCCGTGGGAATATCCTGGATCACCAGTTGATGATCGATGCCGATTTTGTTACAGAACTTAACGATGATTCCATTCCCACAGGAGAGATGTTGCCTGTGGATGGTACCTGCTTTGATTTTCGCAATGCAAAGGCAATTGGTGAGGATATTGAAGAGACTACACCAGGATATGATATTAATTTTGTACTGAATAATTATGACGGTGATCTTCGCCGGGTCGCCTCCCTCTATCATGAAGGTTCAGGAAGATCCATGGAGGTGCTTACTACAACACCGGGAGTACAATTGTATACCTCAAATTATGTCGATAATGTCAGGGGAAAAGAGGGCGTGGTATATAACAGGCATTCAGCGGTATGCCTGGAAACCCAACATTTCCCGGATACCCCGAATCAACATTCTTTTCCTTCAACTGTTCTAAAACCAGGTGAAGAATACAGACAGGTAACGATTCACCGTTTTAAATGGTAATGCATTGAAAAAAATAGCGATACTGTTATGGTTGCTGCCAATAACGATGCAGGCACAGCAATACCCTGTATGTCCGCTGGATCATCATCTCCAGGAAGTTTATGAGAATCCACTGAATGAACGGTGGCTGTCGAGGTATGATGTGAAATTCTACCATCTTAGCCTGGAGGTATCTAATGAACATACCAGGATTGAAGGTTATACCTCGATCCTCACCGAAGCCACAGATAACATCGATACCCTTGTTTTTCAATTAATCGATGAAATGACTGTAACCGGCGTGGAGGTGAACGGGTCCGCTGTTCCGGAATACAGCCACAGGGATGATGTTCTCTATCTGCCTGTTATTGCAGTGCAGGGTGATTTGATCACAACCACAATTCACTACCTGGGGGATGCGAACCAGGATCGCGGGTTTTTTGCCGGTATGACTTCAAGTTTTGACAATACCAATCAACAATGGGTAACATATACGCTCTCCGAACCATTGAATGCACGCGATTGGTTCCCTGTAAAGCAGGTATTGTCCGACAAGGCCGATTCGGTTTGGGTTGATATCATATGTGACCAGAACCTCATGGCCGGATCGAACGGCCTGCTAACAGTGGTGGAGGAGCTTCCCGAGAACAGGCATAAATTCAGATGGAAATCAAATTATCCAATTGCTTATTACCTGATCTCAATCGCAGTGGCTAATTACAGGGATTATTCTTTCAATGCTGCCCTTTCTGAAAATACCGATTCGGTCCTGGTGCAGAATTTTATATACGACGATGACAAATATTTCCTTAACTGGAAAGATCGAATTGATAAAACGGGAGAAATGATCACCCTGTTTTCCACCCTGATTGACGATTACCCTTTTGCACGGGAAAAATACGGCCATGCAGTTGCACCCATGGGAGGAGGGATGGAACATCAGACCATGACTACGCTTTCAAATTTTAATTTCACCCTGGTGGCACATGAACTGGCACACCAGTGGTTCGGGGACAATATTACCTGTGGAACCTGGCAGGATATCTGGATCAATGAAGGTTTTGCCTCCTACCTGGAATATATCGCCCTGGAAAATCTTTATAACCAGGATGCAGCTGATGGCTGGATGGAAAATGCAATGTCGGCGGCCTTTGGAAAAACAGGATCGGTTTATGTTCCGCAGGAGGAGGCAGAGAACGTATTCAGGGTATTTGATTATGGCCTGTCCTATAAAAAAGGAGCAGTATTGTTGCACATGATCAGGTACGAGTTAAACGATGACGCACTGTTTTTTGATGTTTTGAAATCATATACTGAATTGTATTCCGACAGCGTGGCAACGGCGGTGGACTTCAGGGAAGTCCTGGAACTTAAGAGCGGAATGGATTTTACCTGCTTTTTTGACCAATGGTATTACGGAACAGGATATCCGAATTTTACC
>JBBDIE010000062.1:4444-5537 GCA_040880545.1 Bacteroidales bacterium
AAGGATTTTGTAATGGGTCCCAATCCATTCAGTGAATCCATTATATTGAGATTCAGGAACAGTTCAGGAACAGAGCAGCTTGAAATTTTTAACCTGAACGGTAAACAGGTTATGGAAACTACCATTTCCTCAAATCCATTTGAACTGGATATGGCCAGCCTGAGAGACGGACCATACGTGATGGTCATCCAGGGTCCATACGGAAACTATAGTGAAAAGATAGTTAAATTGAGCAGGGAACTTTGATTTCCCGCTCAATTTCCTCTTTAACCCCTCGCTAATGAATAGTAAATGCCCCCATTAGCAGCTTTTGCCTGTCGGAAGAGGGACCGGCAAATACTTCGATGGTTCCGGGATCCAAGGTATAGGCTTCTTGCTCCAGGTTGTAATATGCCAGCTCCTTTTCTGAAAGTTCCACACTCACCGTTACCGTTTCACCGGAACCGATCTTAACACGTTCAAAACCGCGAAGATCCAGTATTGGCCTTGCATCAGGAGCATCCAGGGCATGAATATAAAACTGTACCACCTCTTCGCCATCAATTTTGCTGTTGTTTGTCACATCAACTGAAACCTCAACTGATTCCCCTGAGGTGATTGCATCCGTGCTGATTTCCAGGTTGCTGTAGGAAAAATCTGCATAACTGAGGCCATGTCCGAAGGGATAGAGTACCTCACCATTAAAATAACGGTAGGTTTTACCTTCCATGTTATAATCTTCAAACGGCGGCAGGTCCTCAACCGATTTATAAAAGGTTACAGGTAACCGTCCTGACGGATTGTAATCCCCAAAAAGGATGTCGGCAATGGCAGAACCACTGGCCTCACCGGGATACCAGGCTTCCAGGATAGCCGGCAGGTTTTTATCTTCCCAATTGATGGAAATTGCTGAGCCATTCAGGAGTACAAGTACCATTGGTTTCCCTGTTCTTGCTACCTTTTGAATAAGATCCCGCTGTACAGCAGGAAGGTCCAGTGAGGTACGGTCACCTCCATTAAATCCTTCAACCTCCACCTTCATCTCTTCACCCTCAAGACGTGGTGACAACCCCATGAACATGATTACCTGGTCGGACCAGGCAACAGTTTTCAA
>JBBDIE010000063.1:0-34594 GCA_040880545.1 Bacteroidales bacterium
AACTCTGTGCAAGCTTGCTCTCTGTGTCCTCTGTGGTTAAAATAAGTCTTATACAATGAATACCGGCCCCATCTGACGCATCCCGGTTCAGACTTCCTCTGTGGTTAAAAAAAAAGGGCTCTTACGATGATCTCGAACATGATGATCCAGCCCTCCACATTATTGACAGACTAAATAATAGTTTTAAAATTATTTCCTGTTTATAATCGATCAGAATTTTGGTTGATTATGCATGATTTTTTTCGCGTTATCCAGAAATATGAAGCAGATTACAGATCAAATTCCCCTCCTCCGTGAAAAAATAATTGTAATTTATGCAACCTGCTATTCTTTACCCTGTCCTTTATAGAAAAGTGGCACAAAATTTGGTGAAATAAAATTGCAGACAATATGCCACACCGTAATTACTTATTATAATTTTTGAATTTATGAAATACTGTACACTCTTAACAATTCTGGTGGTTGCGTTTTTCTTCAGCAGCTGCGCCACCATTTTAACAGGCACCACACAACGTGTTACCATTGATTCCACTCCCCGGGGTGCAGATATCATTGTGGATGGACGGATGATGGGCACCACGCCCGCAAGAGTCAGACTCAATCGTGATATAAATGCTTTCATGGATGACGGAAAGGAAATCGAGTTGCTATTGCAAGGATATTACCCGGAAGGATATTTCCTGGGTACAGACATAGAACCTTCCGTTATTTTAAATATGATTTGCCCGTTTGGTTTTGCCCTGGATGCCGTTACCGGTGCAATCATGAAGTATGACAGTGATTACTATAACTTCAGGATGGTACCGCTGGATCAGGCTCCGGTGTCCAGTACTGTACCTCCTCCGATCAACCAGGTTTCCGAGGAAGATGACTATGAAAGATTGATGAAACTGGTGGACCTTTATGAAGAAGGGTTGATCACAGAAGAAGAATTTGAAGCAGAAAAAGCGAAGATATTTGAAAATAAAAGACAATGATGGTATCTTAATTATCTTCCGCCTGATCCTTTGAATGATCAGTGTATTCAAACAAACAAACGGCCCCGGGTTATTGATCCGGGGCCGTTTGTTTCAGCAAGTTGTAATCACCTTCCACAGGCCCAAGACAACGATCTTTGGAAATCAATAAAATGCTGCTCTATTATTCAGCAATTAAACGCTTTCCAGCCACTACACATTTTACAGAAATTCACATTACTTTTGCTCCATGATTGAAGTACTGCATCCGTTACCACAATAGTAGGAATGAAAAAAATATTTTTACCAATCCTGATCAAGGCAGGGAAAAGGATCGAAAAACGAAAATTCAACGAGCCCCCTATTTATATAGGTGGCTGTGGACGGTCAGGTACAACCCTGCTACTATCAATCCTATCCGCCCACAACGACATCTTCGCATGTCCCCGGGAGCTGAATTTATTTGACCGGGCAGAAATTACCGGATCTGGTGTAACTACCCCCAAATTTTACAGACTATACAGAACCTTCATAACCAGCAGGATCAAATCAACTGCGAAACGATATTGTGAAAAATCTCCTTCAAATATCTGTAAAATTCCGCTGATCGAAAAGTTACACCATAAAAATTTCAAGCTGATTCACATCATCCGTGACGGTCGTGATGTAATACTCTCCAAACACCCGCGTGGTAAGGATAAATACTGGGTTGAGCCGGAAAGATGGGTTGACGATGTATCAGAAGGGTTGAAGTTCCAGGATCATCCCAGTGTTCACACAATACGATATGAAGACCTGGTAAAGGACTACCCGAATACCATCGGGGAAATTTGCAGTTTCCTTGAAATGCCCCTGTCGGACGAAATTATTAACTGGCATAAAAATGCTACTGTACGACAGAATAACGCCTTGTACCAAAAGATCGATGAGATCAGTACCACTTCCGTAGAAAAATGGAAAAAGCCGGAAAACAGTGAACGTGTACAGCAATTAACAGGAAATACAGAGGGAATGAAACTACTGGAAAAGTTGGGTTATATATAAGGAACAGATGATTTTGAAGATATTATTATAACCGGTGTTCCATATACTTTCTGTATTTTTATAACGCTTACACCAGAAAATCAAATGTCGAAAATTATATATATAGCCGGCCTGGGACATTCAGGAAGTACCATCCTGGACATGTCGCTCGGTACCATCCCGGGGGTGGTGGGAGTGGGAGAATTGAAAACCCTCATGGATGATCACAGCCGGAACAAACATTATACATCGGTATGCTCTTGCGGTAAGCCGGCAACTGAATGTGTGGTTTGGGAAAAAGTTCCGGAAATCATGCAGGGTAAAGAAAATGATCCTGAAAAAATAGAAGCTTTCCTGGCCCATCTTAAATATATTTCCGGTGAATCGGTGACAATGGTCGATTCTTCAAAGAACAGTTACCAATACCTCCGGTACCTACATGAAAATCATGATCTGAAAATGATTTTTCTGACAAGGGATGTCCGAAGCTGGAGTTACTCCAGGTACCTTTCCACTGGAAAGCCCATTTTATACTTCCTAGTTAGATGGTACCTTGAAAACCTGAAACTTAAGGTCCGGATCAGAAAGATGGGGATTCCATTCCTGAAAGTCGGATACGAAGAATTATCGCTGTACCCGGAACATCTGATGAAAAAAATAACCCGGTATGCAGCCATTCCATACGACCCTTCGGTGCTGACCCCGGGTAATACCGGAAGTCACATTATCAGTGGAAATGTGGCACGTACGGACCAGCAGAAAAGGGCTGCATGGTTATACGATTCCCGCTGGATGCTGTCGTGGCGAATGATGCTTCTCTCCCCTATTGTCACCTTTCTTCATGGTAAAAACAAAAAATATGTCTATTCCAATATCATGACCGGTTCCATGAAGGATTTCCACCTCTATGGCACACGGCGGAAGGAGGCCCTGAGCAAAACACATAATTGAATTTATATTGGAACCAACCATTGAATACCAATTATCTGTACCTTTATTGAAAATAACCTGTCTGGTTTATCATAGAAATATTTTATCATGAAACATCTCTTTATCAACATCTTCATTTGCATTGGATTAACCGCCTGTGCACAAACAGATTCCCACATGAAAAATACAGACACCACCCCCGTAACAGGATTTGAACTGGAAAGATACCTGGGTACCTGGTACGAAATTGCACGTTACCCGCACAGCTTTGAAAAGGGCCTCACGGGTGTGACAGCAACCTATTCCATGAAAGAAAACGGAAAGGTAGAAGTACTGAATGCAGGATTTAAGGACTCCCTGGACGGAACATATAAAACAGCCAGGGGCAAGGCCAAATTTGCCGGTGATCCGTCGACAGGACATCTGAAGGTCTCATTCTTTCTCTTTTTCTATGCAGACTATTTCATCATGGATCTGGATATGGAAAATTACAACTGGGCACTAATTGGAAGCTCTTCACCGAAATACCTGTGGATTCTCTGCAGGGACAGCCATATGGATGAGGAGTTATACCAGCAGCTGTGCCACAAAGCTGTTGAAAAAGGGTACGACCTGGCGCCGCTAAATAAAGTACCACAGCCAACCGACCTGTAAAATCGAAGCTGACAAGAAGCAATTCCATCCTTTTAATCTCAGTAAATTATTGGTATTAGATCGATACTTTAACCAAAAAATTCATGTAAATGAAGTATTATATTCTTTTTTTGTCTACAATTTTACTGGCCGTTTCCATGGCAGGCTGTAACGTTGAACGTCCGCACACAATAGCAGATAACCCGAAAGATATACCACATACCTGGGATGGAGCCAACCTCTATTTTCTCCTTACCGACCGGTTCTATAATGCCGATCCCGGGAACGATATCAATTTTGGGAGAACCGGTGAGAGTGCCGTAAACCGGGGGTTCATGGGAGGCGACCTGGCAGGGGTCACGCAAAAGATCCAGGAAGGGTATTTTGATGAACTGGGGATCACCGCCATCTGGATGACCCCTTTTCATGAGCAGATCCACGGAATGGTTGATGAAGGAACCGGTAACACTTATGGATACCATGGTTACTGGATTAAAGACTGGACCAGCCTGGATCCAAATTTTGGAAACCTGGAAGATCTTGACAAACTTGTAAAGACGGCCCATTCCCATGGGATCAGGATCGTCATGGATGTGATCATCAACCATACCGGTCCGGTGACGACCTCGGATCCGGTATGGGGTGATGCGTGGGTACGTACATCACCACAATGCACCTACCAGGGATACGAGAGTACCATCTCTTGTACCCTTGTTGAGAACCTGCCTGATATCAGAACCGAAAGTGAGGAAGACGTGGCTCTTCCGCCTGCACTTCTGGAGAAATGGGAAAAAGAAGGGAGACTGGAACGGGAACTCAATGAACTGGATGCTTTTTTTGCTGAAACCGGTTATCCCCGGGCACCCAAATATTATATCATCAAGTGGCTCACCGATTATGTGCGGAAATTTGGCATTAACGGTTACAGACTCGACACAGCCAAACATATTGAAGAGGAGGTTTGGGCCATTCTCAGAAAAGAGGCCGACAAAGCCTATGCGCAGTGGAAGTCGGAAAACCCGGATATTCTCCAAGGAAACGACCGGTTTTATATGGTTGGTGAAGTATACGGATATGGAATTTCAGGCGGCAGGGGTTACAATTTCGGGGATACGGTGGTGGATTTCTATGCTGAAGGCTTGGATCACCTGATCAACTTCGAATTTAAATATGATGCCCAAAACAGTTATGAGGAAATATTTTCAAAATATTCCGGACTGTTGCAAAATGAGCTGCAAGGCAAAGGTGTTCTGAATTATATCAGTTCTCATGATGATGGCGACCCCCTTGACAAAATGCGGGAGAATCCGTTTGACGCGGCCACAAAATTATTATTAACGCCCGGAGCGAGCCAGGTATATTATGGCGATGAAAGTTCACGCGTGTTACATACGGATGGGGCCAACGGAGATGCACATCTGAGGTCATTCATGAACTGGGATGATATTGTGAACAACCATATGATGCATGGATATCAAACCATGGATATCCTTGAGCACTACAGGAAACTTGGACAATTCAGAAAAAATCATCCGGCTGTGGGAGCAGGAGCACATACAATGATCATGGAAGAGCCCTATTATTTTAAGCGCACCTATGAAACGGTTGGTGTCAGTGATATCGTGGTTGTTGGCCTTGGACTGATGGATGGTGTGAAGTCGGTACCGGTACAAGGTATCTTTAATAACGGTACAAAACTGACAGACACCTATTCAGGTAAAACTGCCACCGTAAAGAATGGTGTCGCTGAAATAGATTCAGAAGAAGAAATAGTTTTGTTGGGAAAATTTTAATTAAATAATCTGCAATTATGAAACCTTATATCCTCTCACACACAAATTATAAGGCGCTCAGGAAAGAGAAATTTCAGGTGGCCCTGCTGCCGTGGGGTGCCACTGAAGCACATAATTTCCACCTTCCTTATGGTACAGACAATTTTGAAACTGCAGCAATTGCAGCCAAATCGGCCGGTTTGGCCTGGGAAAACGGAACCAGGTGCCTGGTACTCCCCCATATTCCCTTTGGGGTGAATACCGGACAACATGACATTCCCGGGACAATCAACCTATATCCATCCACACAATCCATTATCCTTCACGATGTATTGGAATCTGTTTTAAATTCGGGAATTCATAAAATACTGATCCTGAACGGACATGGGGGAAACGATTTTAAGCAGATGTTGCGTGAAGCAGGACGGGGCTTTCCTGAAATGTTCCTGGCAACAGCCAACTGGTTTCAATCGGTTGATAAAACTATTTTGTTCAAAAACCAGGGTGACCATGCCGATGAGATGGAGACCAGCCTGATGCTTCACCTGGAGCCTTCCCTGGTACTCCCGCTGGACCAGGCAGGTCCCGGCAATAGCAGGACCTTTGATTCACAGGCACTTAATGAGAGTTGGGCCTGGAGCGAACGACAATGGTCGAAAGTTACCGACGACACCGGAATCGGCAACCCAAAGGAGGCCACGGCGGAAAAGGGGGAAGCATATTTCAAGGCGGTCTGCAGCAAAGTTGCCCAACTGATCATTGAAATTGGAAAACTGGAAAACGATAATCCTTACGGGAAATAACTTGTACTCGATTCCATGCTTTCTTTCTGGCCCGAAGAAGGTAAAAAAAGTCCGGCAGTGCAAGGCAGAATGTTTCCCAGAACTATTCTGCCTACCAAACAACCAAACCCAACTTGCACAATATGCACCACCGGACCATTAATGTTGTGTATAGGTTAGACGGATTGAGGCGGGAAACCTTACAATATGGGAGGAGAGAAGAAATTTAAAAAAAGCGATTTTTTGAGGTTCTGTTCCATTAACTGTAAAAAAGGGCCACTAAAATGAAAACATTCGAATTACCCTCACGTAATACTATTTAAAAACTTCCGCAACTCTGTGGTTTGTAAAAATGCTAATACGGTGCATAGGTCCATTAAAACTTCACTTAAACCCTGTTCAAATTAACGCCAAATACTCCCATACCTTCATATTTCCTTTCTTTTCATTAAATTTAGCATTCAAAAAATTAATATTCAATGAGAAAATTAGTAAGAATATCATTGTTGTTGGTGTGCATAATAACAATTACAGCTCCGGTTCATGCACAAAAGAAAACCTATGAAAGTCTGAGCGAAGCGCTCTTTTCGGCAGGCAACCTGAATGGTGACAGCGGACCATCGAATGTGGTCTGGACAGATGGAGGGAGCCGCTATTCATTTACGAAAATCAATGAAGGGGCACAGGAAATATGGATCCACGATATAGCATCCGGTGAAGAGACTCTTGTATTCTCGGCAGCTGGTAAACACATGGAAAACGGGGATGATTTCAGGTATAAATCGTTCCAGTGGGCCGGAGATTACAAATATATCCTGTTCCAGACCAACTTCAACCCTGTCTGGCGCTACTCCGGAAATTCAGATTATTATTACTACTCCCTGGAAGAGAACAAGCTTGAACTGGTGGTTGAACAGGCATTTACAGCAGAGGTATCGCCGGATGGCAGTAAACTCGGCTTTGGCAAAGAGGGCGATCTCTATATGTACCTGTTTGATTCGGGTAACATCGTGCGGTTTACCGATGACGCGGAAAACCATTTTTATAATGGCCGTTGGGGATGGGCCTATGAAGAGGAGTTTGGGCTGGTGCAGGCATGGAAATGGTCACACGACTCGAAATATATCGCTTTCTGGCAATCGGACGAGCGTCATGTTCCAATCTATATTTTAACCGATTTTTCCGGCATACATCCGGAATATATGGAGGTACCCTACCCTAAAGTGGGTGACCCGGCTCCAACCGTGAAAATTGGTGTTATTGATACTGAATCGGGGGAAAAAGGTTGGGTGGATTTCGACCTGGAAGGTGGCTATATTCCTCGTATATACTGGACATCTGAGGATAATAAACTGGCCATCGTATACATGAACAGACCGCAGGACCTGGTGGAGGTGTATATGACAGATATGGTTAATCAGCAACCGGAACTGGTTTACAGGGAGCAGTCGAAAACATGGATCGATATTTTTGACTTCTTCGCCAATGAACTGGACCATTTTTACTTTCCCGAAGGAATGGATGATTTCTTCTTTGTTTCAGAGAAGGATGGTTGGGCACATATTTACATGATCGCATACGACGGCAGTTCGGTGAGCCAGGTAACTGAGGGAGCATTTGAAGTGATCGGGATCAAGGCCATCGATCCTTCCAAAAAGACCCTTTACTATGTTTCAACCGAAACCTCACCCCTTGAATTAACCCTTTACTCGATAAAATTTAACGGCAGGGGCAAAAAAAAGCTGACCACTGCCAAAGGAAATCATAGGGTGGATGTATCGCCCGACGGAAAGTACTATTTCGACCGGTATTCGAGTGTTGACTCACCCGCACGGGTAGTGTTCAGCAGTACCAATGGTAAAATAAACAAGGACATCACCAACAACAGCCGGGTTGAACAATTCCTGGAGGAATATGCGTATGCACCCAAAGAGCTGTTTTCCTTTACAACCAGTGATGGTATCACATTGGATGGGTTTTTGGTGAAGCCACCCGACTTCGATCCGGAAAAGCGTTATCCCCTGCTGCTTGATATTTATGGGGGGCCCGGATCACAGGGTGTACGAAATACATTTGGAACCAGCGGCTGGCACCAGTGGCTCGCACAACAGGGGTATGTCATTGCCAACGTAAATAACAGGGGAAACGGGGGTTATGGTAGCGACTTTGAAAAGGTGGTACATAAACAACTCGGGAAGATGGAAGCAGCAGATTTTGTTGAAACAGTTCAATTTCTTGCGAAAAACCCGTGGATAGACGGTGACAGGATGGCCATCCGCGGGCACAGTTACGGTGGATTCATGTCGGGCTATACTATGGTAAACCATCCGGACGTATTCAAGGCATCCATCGTGGCCGCACCCAATTCCGACCACAGGCTCTACGACTGTATACTCACGGAGCGGTTAATGGGATTGCTTGAAGAGAACGAGGAGGGATATATCAACAGCGCCATTGCAACCAATGCCCATAAACTGGAAGGGAAGATGTTGCTGGTTCACTCCCTGATGGATGAAAATGTACATCCGCAACATACCTTTCAACTGGTGGATGCTTTTATCCGTGCCGGTAAGGATGTGGATCTGAAAATCTATCCTCCAGGAGATCATAGTGTAGCTTTTGATATGGGCAGTTACATTCTGTTAATGAACCAGTATACCAATTTCCTGGAGGAACATCTGAAAGGAAAGTAACCGGGAGCCGGATCAGGATTATTTTAATGGGCAAAAGTGTGATACAACAGTAGTCGCTGCATATTGAGCCGTGATATTCACCTTTTCAACATCGTGATTATTAACAAATTTAACATCGGTCCCGACCTGTTGTATCAATTTCTTTGGTAATATTGATCAACAATTCATAGCCGAAACTGTTATTTTTAAAAACCTATTACCATGAAACGCAGGCATTTTCTAAAAAGTTCCATGGCTGCAGGTGCCGGGATGGCAGCTTTTTCCGCATTTCCTTATCACCTGTATGCCCGTGACAAGGCATTGCATCCTTACGACAGGGTAAAACTGGGGAATACAGGAATAGAAATGTCGCGTATGGCCATGGGTACCGGTTCCAGCGGTTGGCGCGGGAGTTCAAACCAGACCAGACAGTTGGGTATCCGGGGACTGGCGGACCTGTTGAAGGCTGCCTATGATGAGGGAATTAATTTTTGGGATGCTGCGGACCAGTACGGGACCCATCCACACCTCAAGGAGGCGCAGAAAAAGATCAAACGAGAGAATGTGGTTATCCTGACCAAATCCACCTCCCTTACCGCCAATGGTATGAAAAAGGATCTGGACCGCTTCAGACAGGAATTAGGTACCGACTACCTTGATATCGTACTGCTCCATGCCGTCACCAACGGTAATTGGAGAAATGATATGCGGGGTGCCATGGATGTTTTGTCCCAGGCAAAGGAAGATGGAATCATACGTGCCCACGGTATCTCATGTCATTCCCTGGAGGCACTGGAGCAGGCTGCCGAAGAGCCCTGGGTGGATGTGGACCTGGCACGGTTCAATCCAGCGGGGGTGCGCATGGATGCCGATGTGGATACCGTCAGAAAGGTACTTCAACGTATGAAAGACAACGGCAAAGGTATTATCGGTATGAAAGTATATGGAGCAGGAATACTTTTGGATAAAAAGGACGAATGTCTGCAGTTCCATACAGGACATGACTTTATCGACAGTTTCACTCTCGGCCTCGAAAGCGGAGAACAACTAAAGGACATACTCAAAAGACTCCCCGCCGCCAGCATAAGAGCGTGAAATTCCAGGCACCCACCAACCAGGAGGGTGCTCCTAACTCCATTAGCACGTTTGAATATCACTCTAATCCCGACATTTGTCGGGACCCGACAAATGTCGGGACTGCCCTAAACTCTGTGCCAGCTTGCTCTCTGTGTCCTCTGTGGTAAAAAAAGGGCTCATACAATGAATACCAGTATCTTTCCCTGGGCGTTGCCCCAAACCCCAGTCACTTTTTTGCCTATGAAGCAAAAAAGTAACCAAAAAAGTTCAAGAACGATTTAAACGAGTCCGGGCGGGCTGAGTAGTATCAGTGTTGCGTTCCCGCTGGGAACCAATAGTAGTAATTCGACCGTCGGGGCCATCTGAAATCGTCCGGCCCGCGCGCATTGGCCCTTAGCGGGCCATTTATTATACTTCAACGAAATCCACCACTCAAGAGCTTGCTCCTAACTCCCTTAGCACGTTTGAATATCACTCTAAATTTAAAAAACGCTGCCTTAAACTCTGTGTCAGCTTGCTCTCTGTGTCCTCTGTGGTAAAAAATTGGCTCAAACAATGAACAGCCGTCCCATCTGACGCATCCCGGTTCAAACTTCCTCTGTGGGTAAAAAAAGACTCATTCAATGAATATCTGCACCCTCTCCCCGTGTTGCCAGGCAAACTTCTCCCCCATTCTTTTGCTCATTCCACAACTTTCCACTATTTTCAACTTCTAATTCATTTAGACATGACCTACACACCAAACACCTCACGTTACAACCAAAGCACCTACAACAGATGCGGAAGAAGCGGACTTAAATTACCGGCAGTTTCGCTCGGACTTTGGCACAATTTCGGATTCGACAAACCCTATGAATCGGCCAGGGAGATGCTCCTGCACGCGTTCGATAAGGGTATCACCCATTTTGATCTGGCCAACAATTATGGTCCACCCCCAGGATCGGCAGAAATTACCATGGGAAAAGTTCTGGCAAATGAGTTGAAACCATACCGTGATGAGCTCATCATTTCATCCAAGGCAGGCTACGACATGTGGTCGGGTCCTTACGGTGAATGGGGTTCCAGGAAATATCTTATAGCGAGTCTGGATCAGAGCCTGAAAAGAATGGGGCTGGACTATGTGGATATCTTCTATTCCCACAGACCGGATCCGGAAACTCCCTTCGAAGAGACCATGGGGGCATTGGACCACATAGTAAGAAGCGGTAAAGCACTCTATGTAGGATTATCCAACTACAGTGCAGAACAGACAAAAGAGGCGGTTGCTATTCTCCAATCCCTCGGTACCCCCTGCCTGATTCACCAGCCCCGGTACAACATGATGGACAGGTGGGTTGAAAAAGGGTTACTTGATGTACTTGAAAAAGAAGGAATCGGATGTATTCCATTTAGTCCGCTTGCCCAGGGTTTACTGTCCGACAAATATATCCAAGGCATTCCGGAAGATTCCCGGATGGCTGGCCGCAGTGTATTTTTGCGTACCGACGCCAGGACACAGGAGATGGTCGAAAAGATTAGTAAACTGAATACCATAGCCACCAAAAGGGGCCAGACACTGGCACAGATGGCCATCGTATGGCTGCTGAAAGACAAAAGGGTAACCAGCGTACTGATTGGAGTCAGCAGGGTGAGCCAGATCGATAACAGCCTCGATGCATTGAAAAATCAGGAATTTTCCGGACAGGAACTGAAAGAAATCAACCAGGTTCTTAATAACTGATCACAAAAATTACCATGGGAAATAAGAAGACTATAAAATGGGGCATCCTCGGGTGTGGCAGGATTGCCAATAAATTTGCCGAGGCGCTGGGTAAGGCCAACGATTCGGTACGCTTTGCAGCAGCATCAAGGGACGCTGGAAGGGCCGCGGATTTCGCAGCCAAATGGGGATTTGAGAAATCCTACGGTAGCTACACCGAACTGTTGAATGACCCTAAACTGGATATCGTCTACATCGCCACACCACACAGTTTCCATTTTGCGCATACAAAACGCTGCCTGGAAGCGGGAAAACATGTGCTCTGTGAGAAGCCCTTCACAATCAATGCCGACCAGCTCGAGGTCCTGATTACCCTTGCCAGGAGCCGTAAGTTATTTTTAATGGAGGCCCTTTGGAGCCGTTTCCTGCCGGGAATCATTGAAACAAAAGCATTGCTGGATAATGGGGTGATCGGTGATGTGATCACCATGGAGGCTGATTTCGGAATAAACTTTCCATTCGACCCGGAGAGCAGGATATTTAACCCACACCTGGCAGGAGGAGCACTGCTGGATATCGGAATTTACCCATTGTTTCTGAGCCTGTTCCTGTTTGGCAAGCCGGCTGTTATGAAAGCGCATTCCGTGCTTAATGACAACAAGATAGACCTTACTACCTCACTGATCAGTCAAAGCACAACCGGTACTGTTTCACATTTGAATTCCACCATACAGGCTGCAACCCCTGTAAAAGCCCGCATCTTCGGTACAATGGGTAATATTGAGTTCGGCAACAAGTGGTTTACACCCGTGAACATTACACTCCGAATAGATGGTGAAAAGGAGGAAGTACTGGAATTCCCTCCCCTGGCTAACGGGTATGAATACGAAGCTATGGAAGCTGTCAGTTGCCTGCAGCAAGGTCTCACAGAAAGCAGGCTCATGTCACACGAATTCAGTATGCTGCTGATGAAACAAATGGACCAGATCCGTCAAACAACCGGGATCACTTACCCGGCTGAAATTGAGAATATCAACAAGCCTTATGGATGGGAAGATTTTCGTTAAGAAGGGTCTGCTATCTTTTAGACAATACCTGGTCCTCGTAGTTGCCAACCTCCTTCAGTAAATCCAAACCGAATGGTACATTATGCTGTAAACAGAAATAGTTCCAGATATCTCCGGCAGGCATCAGCTTGGACTCCTCCATCAGTGCGAGTTTTTCATAACCCTTTCCTGCCGCTTCATATTCCTGTATCATCCTCACCGGTTCCAACAGGGCTCTCAGGAAGCTGATTTGTGTCGCCCGCGCCCCTGTAATGTAGGCACCTACCCTGTTGATACTGCCATCAAAAAAATCGAGTCCCACGTTCACTTTGGATAATGCGTTGGCCCTGATGATCTCATGGGTCACCAGCTCAAGTTCGTCATTAAGAATTACCACATGATCACTGTCCCAGCGTAATCCCCTGCTGAAATGAAACATCAGTTCATCTACAAATGTGAAAAGCGAGGATATTTTGTCCCCTACCTGTTCGGTTGGGTGAAAATGACCCATATCAATACAGATCATCTTGTTCCTGGAAATTCCATATGCCATGTAGAAATCGTGTGAGCCTACCACATAAGCTTCGCTACCGATCCCGAACAGCTTCGACTCCAGCGAATCGGCCATTTCATCTGGTGCATACTCAACCTTAAACAGCTCATCCAGGGAGTTGCGAAGCAGTTCTCTGTGTTTCAGTCTGTTGACAGTAAGATCTTTGGAACCATCAGGCACCCAGATATTATGGATACACCTGGAGCCAGTCTCCCTGCCCAGGAATGCGCTGATTTCCCTTGCACGGGCCACATGTTCCATCCAGAATGTGCGGATTCCCCCATCCCGACTACTCAATGTGAAACCATCATCTGCCTTCGGATGGGAAAAGCAGGTGGAGTTAAAATCAAGTTTGATACCCAGGGAGTTGGCCCAGCCTGCCCATGATGCAAAATGGGCCGGTTCGATCTCATTACGGTCGACAAACTTCCCGCCAAAATCGCCGTAACTGGCATGCAGATTGAGTCTGTGTGATCCCGGTACCAGGGAATACACCTTCTCCAGGTCTTTCCTTAGTTCCCTTATATTACCGGCCCTGCCGGGAAAATTTCCGGTGGCCTGAATACCTCCTCCGGATATTCCTGCATCGGGCGATTCAAAACCGGCCACGTCATCGGCCTGCCAACAGTGCAGGGAGAGACTGATCGTTGATAATAACTCCAAAGCCTTGCCGGTTTCCACACCAACACGGGCGAATATCTCTTCAGCTCTTTTATAGCCTTCTATGATGCTGCTTTTGGTATTCATTAGTCTTGTGGTAATTGGTTGGATCGTAAATGTTAATTCTGCTTCGCAATATTTTTAAACATAATATAGGCATTTTCCCAGGATTCTCTGTCCGAAGGATCATAGGTTGTCAGATCAAAGGAATTTTTAACTACCCTGCGGATATGATCAAGATCTTCGAGGTATCCCAGCCCAACAGCCTGCATCAACAGGTTACCGGTTGCGGTTGCCTCTACCGGTCCTGTGACAACCCTCCTCCCGGTTGCATTGGTTGTGAACTGGCATAGCAGCTGGTTTCTAGATCCCCCGCCAATAATGTGGATCACATTGTATCTTTTTGCCGTAACCTGCTCCAGTTGATCCAGTACCATCCTGTATTTCAGTGCCAGTCCCTCCAATACAGTTCTGGTTATGGCACCAATGCCCCTGGGTGATACCTGGCCCGAATGCCTGCAGAAAGTATCTATGGCTGCAGGCATGTCCAGCGGATTGTAAAATCCTGCATAGTCGGGATCAATCATTGCCTGGAAGGGGGCTGCCATTTCAGCCATGTTTATAATTTCCGAATAAGATAGTTTTCCTTCAATCTTTGCCCATGACTTCCTGCATTCCTGTAAAATCCACAGGCCCATAATATTTTTCAGGAACCTGAATGTGCCCCCTGCTCCTCCTTCATTGGTAAAATTAAACGTCATGGCAGGCATGTCTGTAATGACCTCTCTTGTCTCCACACCCATCAGCGACCATGTACCGGAGCTAATATATGCCCAGTCGTCTCCTTCCGCTGGTACTGTTGCAATGGCAGATGCTGTGTCGTGGGAGGTGACAGCGATTACTTTGACCCCCTCCACAACAATCGAGCGACTGATATGCTGGTTCAGTACCCCTATCACCGTACCGGGTGAAACCACCTCCGGCAGGAGATCCGGAGATATGCCGAGTTTCCTGATTATATCCGCATCCCATGCCATCTCATTGGGATTAAAAAGCTGTGAAGTGGTGGCAAATGTAAATTCAGACTTCACCTCACCCGTTAGCAGGTAATTGATCAGATCGGGCATGAACAGCAGTTTGTCAGCAATTCTCAATACCGGATCATTGGCCATGATCATGGCATAAAGCTGGTATACAGTATTGAATTTATGAATGGCGATCCCCGTCTTCTTGTAAAGTTCTTCCCGGTCCATTCTCTCCAGGAAAGCCGGCATGGATGTTTCCGTCATGGGATCCCTGTAACTGTAAGGTGTCCTGAGTATGGACCCATCCTTGCAAATGAGTCCGAAATCGACACCCCACGTGTCAACCCCCACACTCTCAGGGATGATATTTTCCTCATTTACACATATATGCAGTGCTTTGACAATTTCTTCGTAAAACCGGAAAACATTCCAGTAATAATGTTTTTGAAGTGATATCTGTCCTGTGGGGAACCTGTGGATCTCCTTTATTTCAACGCGCTCTCTTTTATACAATGTACCCAGGATGGCTCTTCCGCTCTCTGCTCCAAAATCGAATGCTAAAAAATGATGCTTTGGCATTTAATTATCGTTTATATGATTAAAATATTCTCGCTGTTAATTCGTTGAAACCTATTCGGTGGGATTCTCATATACCAATCCTTCCCCTTTCTGCCTCCGGGATCAAAATATTCCATACACAGCCTGTTCCTCTGTATTACAATAAATGGATGAATAGATTGCATACCCCGGCCTGCTTGTATCGAATTTCCGTTCAAGGTGCAACACAGGCTTACCAACACCAATACGAAGATAGCCACTTAATTTTTTATCCGATAATATGGCTTTCAGTTTTTGCTCTCCGCCAATAATTTCAATTCCATAATGCACGCGAAGAATATCAAACAACGACTTGTTTTCGAATGAGCGTGACGTGAAACGGTTCAGGTTAATGTTAGGTAAATAATTCACATCATAAAAGATCGGTTTTTCATTGAAATACCTGATTCTGCAGAGCTTAACGCATCCAGTCGCCTTCTCAGCTTCGCTCTGGGAAAACATGAACGGATCGGGCCACGGTTCCACCCTGGGCTTCTCAAGCATGGTACTTCGTATATTCCTGGCACCCAAAGCACTGGTGGTACCTGCGATGGAAAGAATCCCGATTCCCTTGGGCAACTTGTAAACGATACTCCCTTTACCCTGGTGTTTGCGAATGAATCCGTCACTGACCAGTGTAGAAAGGGCCTGCCTGACAGTTGGCCTGGTTACTCCGTACTGGCTGCACAATTCATTCTCGGAAGGAAGTAAGTCACCCTCCTTGTAAATACCATCGACGATCTGTTTTCGCAAATCTTCATACAACCGTCTGTACTGAGGTATCTGCTGTAAGTGTTCCATTTAATTTTTATATACTTGTAAATACAGGTATGTTAATTATACATGAAATAAACATCAAATATATAGTTATTCTTGGAAAATAAAAATAAATGTACTTTCTTTGACATAACATGTAAATACAAGTTGAATAAATTAGTACATGCAAGCACAACATATGATAAGGTTATTATCTGACACTAATTAACATAATTTTGCGATGGCGCAAACAGTATTAATGCCAAGGCAGGGACAATCGGTTGAAACCTGCATTATCACCAAATGGTTCAAGGAAAAAGGCGACAAAGTGGAAGAGGGAGAAATTCTCTTTTCCTATGAGACAGACAAGGCTGCTTTCGATGAGATGGCGGCCATAAGCGGCACGCTTCTGGATGTATTTTACCAGGAGGGCGATGAGGTGCCTGTGCTGAAGACAGTGGCTGTCATTGGCGAACCGGGTGAAGATACTTCTGTGTCTGAAAAAGAAGAAACTGTTGAAAAGAGCACTGCAGAAAACGTTTCACCAACTAAAGAAATTGGAAAAAACAAACCGTCCCAGGGAAAACGGCAGGTTTTGGCAGAAGATGAAGGAAAAAAGATCAGGATATCGCCTCGTGCAAGGAGGATGGCCACAGATATGAGCATCAATATTGGAAACCTCACAGGTAGCGGACCAAACGGACGTATAGTTGCCGCCGATATCACAGCTGCTGCCAATAAAGAGGTTTCGGCAGACAGCGTTGCAACGCCACAGAAAAGTGCATCCCCTGCCCTGTCATACGGCGAATTTACAGATCAGCCACTTTCCAATATGCGCAAAATTATAGCCACCAATATGATGCATTCGCTGAGCCAGTCGGCACAGCTCACCCATCATACCAGTGCTGATGCAAGGAAAATACTGGCGTTGAGAATGAAGATCAAGGAGGGCACAGAAACCCGGTTGCCTGCAACCACCACGCTAAACGACATGGTCAGCTATGCTATTATTCAGGCACTTACAAATTTTCCCGGGATCAATGCTCACTTCCTGGATGATAAAATCAGGTCATTTACTGGGGTCCACCTGGGAATGGCGGTGGATACACCACGCGGATTAATGGTACCGGTATTAAAAAATGCCGACAGGTTTACCCTTGCGGGACTGGGACTTTCATTAAGCGATCTGGCTGAAAGCTGCCTGAACAATACTGTCGATCCGGATCTGCTCGCACCAGAAGCAGGTTCATTTACCGTTTCAAACCTGGGAATCTATGGTGTAGAGATGTTTACCCCGGTCCTGAACCTGCCCCAGTGTGGTATTATGGGAATAAATACAATTTCCATGCGGCCGGCAGAACTGCATGATGGCATAACCGGGTTTGTACCCCATATCGGTCTCTCACTTACTTACGACCACAGGGCCATTGACGGTGCTCCAGCATCCCGGTTCCTGCAGGAGGTCAGTAAAAATATAGCACATTTTAATCCAAATATATAAATGTTTTAATTTATATTATTTAATTATATGTATAATAAGTAGTTTATATTAATATAAGTTAAATATATTATATTTTGATGTATATTAATACCTGAAAGCTGAACGTTAACTGAAATAAAAATGCCAAAATCACAATTTATAGATCCGGCGAAAGCAAGAGCGAAGGGCAAGATCACTTTTGGTGAGATTCCTGTGAATGCTTATGCCACACCGTTTGCAAAGGAGAAAGAAAACTACAGCAAGGAGGACCTGGTAAGGATTTACCACGACATGCAGATGATCCGGGAATTTGAGACCATGCTGAACCTGGTAAAGACAGCCGGGGAGTACCAGGGCATTACCTACAACCACCCCGGTCCGGCCCATCTCTCCATTGGGCAGGAAGCTGCCGCGGTGGGTATGGCATATACACTGGATGCAGATGACCATATTTTCGGTTCACACAGATCCCACGGCGAGATTCTTGCAAAGGGATTGTCTGCTATCCACAAACTCGATGAAATGTCACTTACGGCAATCATGGAGCAGCATTTTAACGGCACAGCACTCAGGATCGTGGAGAGATCGGGGAACAGTAACATCAACGACCTTGCCATTGATTTTCTGTTGTATGGTACACTGGCTGAAATATTTGCACGTGAAACCGGTTTCAACAGGGGGCTTGGCGGGTCCATGCACGCGTTTTTCACTCCACTGGGTGTTTATCCCAACAATGCCATTGTGGGCGGTTCCGGTGACATAGCAGTAGGTGCGGCACTTTTTAAAAAGGTAAACCGGAAAAAAGGGATCGTTGTGGCAAATATCGGTGACGCCTCCATGGGTTGCGGGCCAGTATGGGAAGGGATTACCTTCTCCACCATGGATCAGTTCAGATCGTTGTGGGACGGAGAACATCGTGGCGGATTGCCCATGATCTTCAATTTTATGAATAACCAGTATGGGATGGGTGGACAGACCCAGGGAGAGACCATGGGATTTGACATGCTAGCCCGGGTTGGTGCCGGAGTTAATCCGGAAATGATGCATGCTGAGCGTATCGATGGGTATGATCCACTGGCAGTGATCGATGCTTTTAACAGGAAGAAAAAAATTATTGAAGATAAAAAAGGGCCCGTCCTGATGGACACACTGACTTACAGGTATACCGGGCACTCTCCTTCCGATGCCTCGTCTTACCGTACCAAAGAAGAAATTGAAGCCTGGCAGGAGTTCGATTCGATCCTGTCATT
Source organism: Bacteroidales bacterium (assembly GCA_040880545.1). Lineage (GTDB taxonomy): Bacteria > Bacteroidota > Bacteroidia > Bacteroidales > M55B112. Next base: position 18,912 of record JBBDIE010000063.1, read on the forward strand.
CAGGAAACTTCTGCTGGAACACAAGATCACAACAGAAGCAACGCTTGACCAGGTGGATGAAAACATTACCGGCAAAGTCAAAAAAGCGATGGAACTATCCATCGATGAGACGGTTTCACCGCGCATGGATTTGAAAAAAAGTCCTGATCTCATAGGTGAAATGATGTTTTCCGATGAATCGGTGGATGCGATGGAACAAGGGGCACCTGATGTATTGATCCCCATGGAAGAGAATCCAAGGGTTCAGTCACTGAAGACAAAAGAGCGGTTTGCCCTGGACAAGGATGGAAAACCCTTTTCCAAAGTAAAGACCTACCAGTTGCGCGATGGAATTTTTGAGGCTATTATAGACCGATTTTACAAAGATCCGACCCTGGTGGCATATGGTGAAGAGAACCGCGACTGGGGTGGTGCATTTGCTGTATACCGTGGTTTAACCGAATCCCTGCCCTACCACAGGCTATTCAACTCCCCCATTTCAGAAGGAGCCATTGTGGGTACTGCCATCGGCTATGGCATGTCAGGCGGGCGCGTAATTGCCGAGATCATGTACTGTGATTTCCTGGGAAGATCAGGTGATGAAGTATTTAACCAGCTTCCCAAATGGCAGAGTATGAGTGGAAATATCATCAAAATGCCAGTGGTAATCAGGGTCTCCGTGGGGTCCAAATATGGCGCACAACATTCCCAGGACTGGACGGCGCTTACGGCCCATATTCCCGGTCTCAAGGTAGTATTCCCGGCTACACCATACGATGCAAAAGGACTAATGAACGCAGCATTACAGGGTACAGACCCGGTGATCTTCTTCGAGAGCCAGCGGATCTATGACATGGGTGAGATGTTTCATACAGACGGAGTTCCCGAATCCTATTATGAGATTACCATAGGTGATCCTGATGTGAAGCGGGAAGGCACAGATGTCACGATACTTACGATTGGAGCCACCCTTTACACGGCCATCGAAGCAGCGGACAAGCTTGCTGCTGACTTCCAGGTCTCGGCTGAAATAATCGATGCAAGGTCGTTGGTGCCATTCAATTACGCACCGGTGATCGCTTCACTGAAAAAGACCGGACGAATTGTTATCGCAGGGGATGCCTCTACAAGGGGGTCGTTTATGAAGGAGATGGCTCAAACGCTGTCTGAACTTGCATTCGATGAGCTGGATGCACCGCCGGTGGTGGTGGGATCAAGGAATTGGATCGTACCGGCCTTTGAAATGGAAAACTATTTCTTTCCCCAACCCGACTGGATCATCGATGCGATCCACAAAAAAATTATGCCACTCAAGGGTCACAGCCCCACTTCCGACTGGAGTATACAATCATCGCTTGAAAGAAACAGAAAAGGTATATAGTGTCAGATACCACATCTTTTTGTATTTTCAGCCAATGATGGTAAAACATGCAACCGCTGCTTAACGATCTGGTTCAGGTTCAAAATGAGCCGCCAACCGGTGGCCCGATGCGTGCAGGAGATGGTTGATACCCCATATTAAACAGGATGAGCAGACTCTTACAATTTGGAGCAGGAAAGATTGGCAGGTCATTTATCGCCCAGATATTTGGCAAGGCAGGATACGGTATCACTTTTGTAGATATCGACCCTTGTCTGGTAAAATCTCTGAATGAAGCTGGTGCCTACAACGTGATCATCAAAGGAATAGAAATTGACGATCGCTATGTGGTAAGAAATGTATCGGCCATTGAAATATCATCAACAAAAAATGTGATTGCGTCCATCGTTGAAGCAGATATTATATCAATCTCTGTTGGGAAATCAAGTCTGCTGAAACTTGCCAGGATACTGGCGATGGGAATCAAAGTAAGATATTCACAGCGGGCTGATAATCCCGTGGATATCATCCTTGCTGAAAATGTCAGGAATGCCGCACAACTGCTGTCGGAGGAGATAGAAAGGCTTATTCCTGATCTTCCGGTTCACGCTTATGTGGGCTTTGTTGAAACGAGCATTGGAAAGATGGTCCCATTGATGACTGAAGAGCAGATTAGACAGGATCCATTGGCTATTTATGCTGAACCCTACAACAACCTGATTGTAGATGCCCGGGCCTTCAGAGGCCCCATGCCGGAGGTACCTGAGATCGATCCAAAAAAATATATGAGGGCCTGGGTGGACCGGAAAATCTACATCCTTAACCTGGGACACGCAGTGTTGGCATACCAGTGTAATTACAGTTTCCCGGAAATTGTACACATTTGGGAAGCGCTTGAAAATCCTGAGATATATAAGATTACACGGGATACAATGGTACAGTCCGCTGCCATCTTACAAAAAATGTATAATACGGAGTTTACAATGCCGGAACTTACGCAATATATTGATGACGTACTCTACCGGTTCACTAACCGGGCGCTGGCAGATACCATATTCAGGGTGGGTAGTGACATTCCCAGGAAACTGGCCCGGGAGGACCGCTTAATGAATCCCGTTGAAAATGCATTGAAGTTGAATATGCCTTATGAACTGATACTAGAGACCTGGGTTAAAGGTTGTTATTTCAAATCAAAGGACAGCCATGGAAGTTATTTTCCGGCGGATAAAAAATTCAGACACAAATACGGGGATGATCTGCATCGAATTCTCGCTGAACATTGTAAATTCAGTCCCGGTAATGATCACGATATTTTTAATAGTGTAAAAAAGATACAAAAGCAATTAGCTCAATGATGAAAAATAAAGAGATTATAGAGAAGATAAGGAACAAGGAAGGTTTTATCTGTGACATGGACGGCGTTATTTACCATGGAAACAAAGTTCTTGACGGGGTACTGGAATTTGTGGGTTGGTTGCAGTCGGAAAATAAAAAATTTGTCTTTCTTACCAATTCAAGTGAAAGAACGATCAAAGAGCTCCAGGGCAAGCTCTCCAGGATGGGTATTAAAGTCGGGCCCGACCATTTTTATACAAGTGCATTGGCTACCGCGGCTTTCATTCAGAGCCAGATTCCCAACGGAAGTGCATATATTATCGGTGAGGCTGGTCTGATTAACGCCCTTTATAATGCCGGCTATACCAGCAACAATATTGATCCCGATTATGTGGTTATGGGTGAATCCCGGTCATACAGTTATGAACATATTGAGAAAGCTGTGAATCTGGTTCTCAGGGGTGCCAAGCTGATCGGAACCAATCCCGACATCTCAGGGCCCATCGAGAACGGGATCGCCCCGGCTACTAAATCACTGATCGCACCCATTGAACTGGCCACAGGCAAGCAGGCCTACTTTGTGGGAAAGCCCAACCCGCTGATGATGCGTATTGCACTCAAAAAGCTGGGGGTAACCCGTGAAAATACGATTATCATAGGCGACAGGATGGACACAGATATCATTGCCGGAATTGAAGCTGAAATCGATACCTGCCTCGTATTGTCAGGTATCACCGATAAAAAAGCGATGGAGGAGTTTGCGTACAGACCTCACTACGTTCTTAAAGGGGTAAATGAAATTGTAAAGGATTATTAAGGTCCCTTCCAGACAAAACAGTGGAATTGAAGTCACTGCAGCTTAATTAGTGTCTGTCCATAATGACAGTTTATTAGTCGGACATAACGCCGCCATTGAGGTTTTCGTACTTGCATTAAATATTTTAAATGATGATACAAGCTGTACTATTTGATATGGATGGTGTGCTGTTGGAATCTGAACAGTATATCAACATGGCCGGGGTTGCCCTGTTCAGGGAGAAAGGATATGAAGTAAGCCCGGAGGATTTTCTTCCCTTTACAGGGATGGGTGAGGACCGGTACCTGGGCGGGGTAGCAGAAAAATACGGGATACCTTTTCAAGGGGAAGTTGACAAAAAAAGAACCTATGAAATTTACGAAGAACTGGTACACGATAAATTAAAACCTTTACCAGGAGTATTTGAATTTATTGAACGGTGCAGGAAACGCGGATTGAAAATTGCTGTTGCCACCAGTGCCGACCTGGTTAAAATGGAGATCAATCTCCGAGAGATCAACCTGCCGGCTTCCACCTTCGATGCAACTGTAAACGGGCTCGAGATTAAACATAAAAAACCGGCGCCTGATATCTTTCTGAAAGCGGCACAGCGAATTGGGGTCAACCCTGCTGACTGTCTGGTGGTGGAAGATGCCGTAAGTGGTGTAAAGGCCGGTAAATACATGGGTGCCAGGGTATTGGCTCTAACAACTACCTTTTCTGTAATGGAGCTTTCAGAGGCTGACTGGATCGCACCAGATCTTTCTGAAGTGCCTGATAAAGTGCTTAACTGGTAAAATGTGCATGAAAGCCTGACCAGGAATATATCAGATTGGATGGGAATTATTTAACAGGTACCTTTCTGCTTCCACGGACCATAATCCTTTATTTCTGCCTGTGATTTCAGCAAGCTTTGCAAAAACCGGATCATTCTTTCCCTTTTCACCGAATTCATCGATAGCTGTCAAAGGCATACTGATATTGGTATAGATCAGTTTTTTACCACCCGGTATATCCGGCAGATTCATGGTTGTGGGAATCACAGCATCCAAACCACCGATATGGGTGATCATCACTGTTGGATTAACCTTTCCTTCTGCCATCATCCGCAGTGATTCCTTCATGTCATCGGTATTTCCTCCCGAAGTCCCAACAAGGTGAGTAAATGCATAATGCACATTAAAAAAGTTCAGCTCAGCCTTGAAATTATGATCTGCCGGTCCGGCGAAGAAATTCAGACAGCCGTCAAAACCAAGGATCTGGTCGGCCTGTTCAACCACCTGACGTACCGGTGCAAATACCATAACATCATCAAAACCGTCGCCCCCTGCCAGTGATTTCAGGTGCGCCAACGGATTCTCAGCCTCTGCCGTGTTCACGTACACAAGTTCCACCCCGTGTTTTGCCGCCTCCTCCACCGAGTGTACCTCAGCTGCCCGTTCAAGCCTTTTGTCGTCTATATCCGTAACCACCAGCAGTGAAGGCCTCCTGATGTTGTGTATGGCATAGTCGATGGCACCGAGTCCCATGGGGCCAACTCCGGCCAGAATCGCCATCTTTCCGCCCTCTTTGATTCCCATCTCGTGGATATACGAACCGTTACGGGTGTGGTAGCTTGCATGAAAGGCACCTACGATACACGACATGGGCTCTGAAAGTGAGGCCAGGAAATAACCATCTCCCACATAGGGTAAAAGGCAATCCATCTCCATCACTTCGTTGGGAATGATAATATGTGTGGCATCGCCCCCAACCCAGTTATACGAATATCCCGGTGCATCCAGGCTGCCTTTATAGTTCAGTGCAGGCTGAATGGAAAACCGGTCACCCGGCTTGAACTTTCCCTTCCATTTGCTCCCCACTTCCAGGATCTCCCCGGAAAACTCATGTCCGATCATGGTGGGATTCTCATGCACGTTATCCGGAATTCGCTTATGGTCTGCCCCAAGTTTTGTTGCCTTATAAGACGACATACAAATACTGTCGGAGATCACATGTGCAAGTATCTCATCATCTTTCATCCCGGGTAAATCAAATTCCTCTAACCTCAGGTCATCTTTGCCGTATATTCTAACTGCTTTTGTCTTCATATTAATTTCTGATTCCGATGGATCATGTAGATTCTCCACAGTACTTTGTAGGAGCTTCCCGAATTAATAAAAAATATGTTTGTTTTATATCACTACCGCAACATTACCTGACCGCCGGTAACAGGAACCGCCTGTCCCGTTTCATACTGCTGCTCAATGATGTAATAGATCGCTTTCATCACATCATCCACCCTGCATCCCCGTTTCATGGGTACTTTATCTTCGTAAAATGCCTTTACATCTTCAACGCTCCTTGCACCCGGTACTTTTCCCGCTTCCAGGTATTGTACAAACAGACCTTTTTCAGGATCGGACCACAGGGGACCTTCAAAAAAATTGCCCGGGCATACAGCATTCACCTTGATGCCAAAAGGAGCAAGTTCCAGTGCAAATGACTGTGTAAGTCCGATTCCTCCGAACTTGGCACCTGCATACGCAAAATTCCGGTTCGATCCTTCCAGTCCCGATTTGGAATTAATCTGAATCAGGTCCATGGTGTAGCCTGCCTTATACTCCGATTGAATTTTCATCACCTTTGATGCGGCCCTAACACAATAAAACCAGGCATTATAATTGACCTGTGTCATTTTTTCAAAGAGCACAGGGGTTAATTCATCCACACCACCGGCATGCAATATCCCGGCATTACTGATGAAAACATCAATACCTCCAAAATGTTTAACGGTATTTTCCACAACAGTCTCCACCGAAGCCGGATCGGCCACATCCACATGCTGAAATATAACCCTGTTCTTTTTGCACAAGGCAGAAAGTCGCAGTGCTGTTTTAATTCCATTTTCTTCATGAAGATCCGCGACGACCACATTCGCACCGTTTTCAATAAGTGCTTCGGCAATACCTTCACCAAAGCCCTGTGCAGCGCCCGTCACAATAACAACCCGCTGATACACTACGCCTTTGCCCGCTTCTCCCATAGATACTTTCCGTCTGTAATTCTCCACCTCCCAGTTGTCAATAAATTCAATTTCTCCAGGCTCCAGAAAATGTGGCCCCCCAAAACTTTCAGAATATAAACTCACCTTCAGCAGGTCCTCATAAACTTCCAGTGCAGTGGCAGCTGCTGCTGCACTATCTTCCACGGCAACCACGCCATGGTCCCTGATCATGATGATCTTCGGTGAATAACCGTACTTTTTCACAAAAGCAGGCAATTGTTGTCTGAATGATGTAATAATTGACCCGGCAGAACTGCTATCTTCAATATACATATAGGCAGCCTTGCAATAAACGATTATATCGGGTGTGAATGGCCTTGCAGCTTTTTCAAAACTCTTCGCCGATTTGTAAAAATGGCTGTGCAAGGTGTTATGTCTGATCAGGGCACTTTTGGGCTTATCATCGGAAAGCAACATTCTGATGGCGGGAAGGAATTCATCCACGTCCGTTGGAAAATCCAGGTCACGGAATGATTCCTCAATCTCAATGTTGGTAAGGATGGTACCGGTTACATGTTCGTACAGTTCCCTGATCTCCTCTGTGGTATCTGCACTAACAAATATACCATGATTCTCCAAAAAAATAATTTTCGGATCCCGTTTGAATTTTTCCCTGTAACCTTTCAATGCCTCCTTCAATTTAAGGAACAACTCATAACCCGGTGCAAATTCAATATACATAACTTCATCACCAAAGAGGCGCGTAGTCTCCTTCCGTGCATTTTTCGCACACATCAGGGCATTGGTGTGGGTGGGATGCATGTGGACCACAAAGGCATATTCAATCAATTCGTGGAACGATGTCTCCACCGACGGGCGTTTACCGGATGAGGGATCCACATTGGCGGCCACCAGGTCCTCTTTTACCTCTGTCTCGCGCAGCTGTTTATCACTGCTGTAAACCTTATCTCGCACCAGTTTCACTTTTTCACGGTGTAGCTGAGCAAATCCATCCTCCGTGATGGTGGCCAGTTCAGCGCCACTGGCCTTGATCCAGATATCGCTGTCATCTTTATAGGAAGTGTTCCCTCCCCCTGCCAGTGTATAGTTCTTATCGCGGCCGTAAAACCTGGAAATATCAATTAGCTCTTCAAGATGCTTCATTTTTACTGGTTGATAAAATTGTTTATGATGAAATTACCAAGTTTTACAAATTCAGCACGATCACCTACCACCAGCCCATGCTCATCAACAAACCCCGATTGGTTTTGTGACCGAAGATACTGGTGCGCAGCAATAACTGCTGCCCCTTTGAAGTTCACTTCGTTCAGGTAGTCGTCCAGGTCACTGTCTGATGCCCGAACGGTTAATGGATCCAGTACCAGAGTGTTGTGTTCGGTACCGAAGGTAATCACGAATCCTTTCCGGTCAAAAAACTCCACAAACGACCGGATCGCTTTAATTTTATTTCTTCCGGGTATCAATTCCACGGAATATATATTCAACGCTGACAATTTTTCGAATAACCGGACCTTATCCTCCTCGAATTCAGTATAATTTCCATGCTTATCATCCAGCAACACAGGGTAGCAAGGGATTCCCCCGGCATCAAGGATGATCCTGCTCACATCGGGGATCTCCAGGTAGGCTTTCAGATCTTCCATTACATACGCTACACCACCTACCTTCAAAAGTTTGGCACGCAACTCCTCCTCTACCGCTACCGTGTCCGACAGGTCTGCCATGACACCGGAACCGTTGTATATTTTATTATACAGTTCCCTGGCGGAAGCGTCATCGACGTAATTTTCAGATATCTTGCGGCGTATCACCATGGCGATATGACGCTCACGCACCATCCCCCTGGTGAAATTCTTCAGAATATCGTCATAATTAAGCTTTAAGGCCGGATCAATGACTTCCAGGTGATCAGATGCTTTCTGCACCATTTCAATCATCTGATTATCACTTTCCTGCCTCACTGCCTCCAGTTTTTCCAACCATGGTCCTTTCAAGCTAATGGGGTAATCCAACCCTTTCCCGCTGAAATAGGTTCTCCCGGGATTGCCAGGGTCATTCACCCTGAGCCCTTCAGACTGCTCATTTTTCAGCAGTCCCATAAACTCAATATTGAAAAGCGGAAATTTTCTATACTTAATACATAGGTCCGCAAATTCATCGTAGCCTGTCATGGTATAAAAATCATTGATCCCCAATACCTGCACATTCTCCTTTTCCGCCATTTCACAAGCTTGTTCTATACTACTAAATGCACTGTACGAATAAGGTGTGTGGAAATGACCATTTACCTTTTGAATGTTGATCTTCTCATCTTCCGCCTGACGCCTCAGTTCTCCCTCTTCAGGAAGTCTTGAATATATATCCATGAATCAATTTTTGTCAACATTTAATTGAAGATTATCCAGTTTACCCGTAATCTCATTAATCTCTTCTCCTGTAAGTTCCAGGTCCATGGCACCCACATTTTCTTCCACCTGCTTCCTGTTCCTGGCCCCCACCAGGGCCACTGTAATCCCGGGTTGTGCAATGGTCCACGCTGTAACCAGCTGCCCTAAAGTGGCACCCTTCCCATCAGCAATGGGCCTTATTTCATCCAGAAATGCATTGATCTTTATAATATTTTCTTTTCGGAAGTGCGGAAGTTCTGGCCGGTTATCCCCCTCGCCGAACTTGTAATCCGGAGTGATCTTTCCCGTCAGTAAACCCCGTTGTAACGGACTGTAGGCCAATATGGATACCTCATTTCCCCTGCACCAGGGTACCAAATCCTTTTCAATATCGCGCCGTACCATGCTATAGGGAACCTGGTTGGAGGCAAGCAACACATTGGCTGCAGCTTCCTGTGTAAGCTGAAGGTCGTAATTACAGACTCCGGCCGCACGAATTTTACCCTGTTGTAACAGTATTTCCATCGCCTCCATGGTCTCTTCCACAGGGGTGGTACTATCCGGCCAGTGGATCTGGAACAGGTCAATGTAATCCGTATTCAGTCTTTTCAGGCTCTCTTCACACTCTGCAATAACACTCTCTTTACCGGCATACTTATAGATCTTTACCTGTTTGCCGTCGTTCATGACAGAATCAAAATAGAATTCTCCCTTATTGCCTACCCATCTCATGCCATATTTGGTGAGTAGTTCAACGCTGTTCCGTTTACCTTTAATGGCCTCTCCTACAATCTCTTCACTTACGCCGAATCCATAAATCGGTGCAGTATCAATGGTACTCACCCCCAGGTCAACCGCGGCATGTATCGCTTCTAAAGCCTCCTTTCGGTCCGCTCCGCCCCACAACCAACCACCAATGGCCCATGCACCAAATGTTACCGGGGTAACCCGGAGTTCCGATTTACCAAGCTTAACTTTTTTCATGTTGAAGTAATTTATAAATGGTGCCTAAAGATAGTGGTTTAAAGGAAATGGCGAAAGTTTTTCAGGTACAACCTTGGTTCTAAGAAGTATCTGCCCATAAGTATTCATGCCTTCTGCCTTGCAATATAATTATCATACGATAGGCAGACCTGTTTTGAGAACTCCGCCGCGGTGTGTAAAATCTCCCGCCATTCATCCTGGGTCAGTGAATGAATGGTATTGATGGTTACCTTCCTTTTATAAAGTCCATAAAGGATCCCTGCATTGAAGGTGTCTCCTGCCCCGATTGTACTCACAGGTTCAATGCGATCCACTTCAAGATGGATATGAAACTCCTTTGTAACCAGGTCCACCCCTTGGGCGTTGGCCGTATACACGAAATAGTCGCAGAACGGAGCTATTTTTTCCCAGGCTTGCTCCATGGTGTGGACCCCATAGATATTGAACATATCTTCATCCGATGCCCGGATCAGGTCAGAAGCCCTGAAATTTTCCTCGATAATGGATTTCAATGTTTTCAGGTCAGCCAGATGACTTGACCGGAAATTCGGATCGTAATAAACCAGTGCCCCGGCCGAATTGGCGCTATGCAGAAGTTGCTTTATTTGTGGACGCAGTACCGGGTTCAATCCATAGAACGATCCGAACAACAGGTAATCACCACCGGTAAATTCCGGGAACTCTTCATTTAACCGCTGGTTTGGATAGTCCTTGTAAAAATCATATTCAGCATCCGAGGCGTCATTCAGAAATGCCAGCGATAATGCCGACTTTCCATCTTCATATTTTACCACGTATTCGTGTCCAACGCCATTCTCTTTCAGAAAACCGATAATGTGATTACCAATCCGGTCATTGCCCACTTCGCTGATAAACTTCCCCGGAATTTTCAATCTTCCCAGACTGATCATGGCGTTAAATGCCGATCCTCCCGGCTTAGCGGCCTGTGGTTCAAATCCCTTAAAAATAATATCAAAAACAGTTTCGCCTACGGCATACACAATTGGAGTGTTCATATTTTTATTCTTGGGAATGGACCGTGCCCTCCTGCTGGATCCGTGCACCGGCCCCCTCTCCTATTTTACAAGTTTGGAAATTGCCTTGAAAGTATCGGTTCCTGATACCCTGGCCAGTTCAAATAAAATTGATTCATACCCAGATATAATTGCCCCCTCCTGGCGCATTCGGTGAATAGCCACCGATTTATCTTCCGGCTTCCTGGAGGAAATACAATCTTCAATAACCACGGGTTGAAATCCCTCTTCCAGCAGATCAATGGTCGTTTGCAGTACACATACATGTGCCTCAATGCCACAAATAATTACATACTTCCTGGCCGCTGTATTTAATTTCATAATTACATGGGGGTCATCGCAGCACGAGAAAGTCATTTTCTCCATGGGTGCGAAATCATCCAGCTTTTTCCTCACCTCCGGTACAGTCTCTCCCAGACCCTTCCTGTACTGTTCAGTGACTAAAACCGGAACCCCAAGGATTTTCAATCCTTCAAGCAGAATCTCCACATTTCCCAGTAGCGATTTGTTTCCATGTATGTGGGGCAGTAAACGCTCTTGTACATCAATAAGAAGGCCGGTCGAATGCTCTTTTAATATTCTCATCACATTTTGGAATTTCTTAATCTTTCCCCCAGGTATCCGCCATGATGCCTTTTTGCATAATCTGTGGCAGTAAAACCGATTTTTTTCATCAGCAGGACGGTAAGTGCATCGCCAATGACCATCATCACGGTTGTAGAAGTGGTGGGGGTCATTCCCAGCGGACAAACCTCGGGAGGGTTCCCCGTATACAAAGTAATTTTTGATTTTTCAACCAGTGCTCCTTCCATGTTCCCGGTTATTAATACCACAGGAATGCCCGGATGCAACTGATCGGCCAGGTCCGCCAGTTCAATAATTTCCCTGGTTTTACCTGAATTTGAGAGTACAATAAGCAGGTCATTTTCACGGATCACACCAAGGTCGCCATGTTGCGCTTCACTGGGGTGCAGAAAAATGGCAGGGGTACCGGTTGCACTCAGGGTAGTGGCGATGTTGTTTGCCACCTGGCCCGCTTTCCCCATGCCGCTGGCGATCACTTTACCTCCAAGTTTATGTACCCGCTCATACATGAGCTCCATGGTTCCCTGATAATTCTGGTTAAGAGGTATGGAGGCAATGGCAGCTGCCTCAGCTTCGAAAATCGATTTTACAGTTTCGTTCATTGAATTCTTTCCGGTGACTTACTAACTAGTGTCTGTCCATAATGTCCGCTATCTGCTTTATTGACAGACTTTAACTAATTGGTAAAGTTCATAATTTTTTTTCAATCATCTCTTCAAGTTTTACAATATCTGCAGAAAATTTCCGGATCCCTTCCCCGAGCTTATCCACAGCCATGGGATCGGTATTGTGTAGCCATCTGAATGACTTCTCATCAAGATGTATCTGTTCAATATCCATGGATTGTGATTTATCCGGGTCAAGCTTTCGCTCCAATGTTCCCTCCATAGCTTCCAGTTCGCCCAGCAACGCAGGTGAAATGGTAAGCAAATCACAACCTGCCAACTCCATGATCTCTTCCGTATTTCTAAAGGAGGCACCCATCACTTCAGTCTCGTAACCGAATTTTTTGTAATAGTGGTAGATGGCATGCACAGAAAGTACACCCGGATCCTCACTTCCCGGAATATGGTCAACTCCCCGTTCCTTCTTATACCAGTCATAAATTCTGCCCACAAAGGGTGATATCAGTTGTACGCCGGCCTCCGCACAAGCCACAGCCTGTGCGAAACTGAACAGGAGAGTGAGATTACAATGTATTCCCTCTTTTTCAAGGGATTCTGCAGCCTTTATGCCTTCCCAGGTAGTGGCCAGTTTTACCAGGATTTTCTCCCTTGAAATGCCGTTTTCTTCATACATCCGGATAATTTTCCTGGCTTTTTCAACACTACCATCCCTGTCGAAGGATAATCTGGCATCCACCTCTGTGGAGACCCTCCTGGGAACAATGTTTAATATCTCTGTTCCAAACAACACTGCGAGCATGTCCATGGTCTCCATCATCCTGTCGGCAGAATTACTACCAGTCTTTTTACCGTACAGAATCGCCTTTTCCAGTAGGTGCTGGTATTCGGCTTTTTGGGTTGCTGCAAAGATCAGCGAGGGATTGGTTGTTGCATCCACAGGTTTATATTGCCGCATAGTTTCAAAATCACCGGTATCGGCCACGACCTGGGTCTGTTGTTTAAGTTGATTGAGTATACTCATGTATTTTTTTTTCAAAGATAACAATACTAAATTTAGTGAACCTCACAGCATTTCCCATTCTCTCTTTTTCCACATATCTTTACAACATACGAACCAATGCCATGATGCGATGAAATCAATGATGTTAACCGGGATACGTGAAATGGAGATGAAACATGTCCCTGAACCTTTGCTTGTTAATGAAACCGATGTACTGATCAAAATGAAAGTGATCGGTGTCTGCGGTTCGGATGTACACTATTATAAAACGGGCAGGATCGGCTCACAAATAGTTTCCTATCCATTTCCGGTGGGCCATGAAGGGGCCGGTGAGGTTGTCAGAACGGGACCGGCCGTGAAGCGAGTTAAGGTGGGTGACCGAATAGCCATTGAACCAGCCATGCCGTGCGGGGAGTGTGACCAGTGCCGGGCAGGTCGCAGCCATACTTGCAGGAAGCTGCGGTTTCTGGGTTGTCCGGGCCAGGCCGAGGGTTGTCTTTCCCAGTTCCTGATCATGCCCGAAACCAGTTGTTTCCCGATTCCAGGTTCCATGTCGTTTGACGAGGCAGCCATCTCAGAACCATTAGCCATCGGACTATATGCTGTAAACAGTTCCATACCCATGCAGGGATCCACTGTCGGAATCCTGGGCTTCGGCCCTATCGGGATGTCGGTTCTACTGCCTGCGCTGGCGAAAGGTGCATCGAAAGTATACGTAACAGACAAAGTGGATGAGCGTCTGAAATTGGCCAAGGAAAACGGAGCAGTGTATGGTGGAAATCCGGACAATTCTGATATAGTCAATGAAATTACCCAACTGGAACCCAATATGCTCGATGTGGTATTTGAATGCTGTGGACAACAGGAGGCGCTGGACCAGGCCATCGATATTCTGAAGCCGGGTGGCAAGCTGATGATCATCGGGATTCCGGAATTCGACAGGTGGTCCATTCCTGCAGACAAGATGCGAAGAAAAGAGATTACCCTGCAGAATGTACGCCGGCAGAATGAAACACTGGATGAGGCACTGGATATGATCACAACACACACTGTGGATGTAACGCCCATGGTCACACACCGATTCAAATTTGAAGATACCAAAGCTGCCTTCGATCTTGTCTCCGGTTATAAAGACGGGGTAATGAAAGCGATGATCGATTTTTGATCCTTCTACCGGCTAAAAGCTTTTCATGTAACCTATACTACCGGATTGGTTTTCTTTCCCAGCCATGGTATCGCCCCTGCAAACCACAGCACGGTACCGATGAATATCAGGTTCTTCATCTTATCCATCTCCATCTTTCCGGTAAAATGCATAATCGATGGGATAAGCAGCATTAACAAACCTGCCAGGCAGATGACCGGATATATAAATTTTAAATATTTCATGATCTGACCGATTTAATATTACGTTGATAGACTCCCGAAAAGAGCAGATAAATTCCAATGGAAACGATCCATACAGGTACCGGGAGGAAATAGAGTTCAATATGAAAGTAAAAATTCATCACCAGTGAAACGGCAAGCATCAGGAACCAGGTCATACCTGCCGCCCAATTAAAGGTAATTCCCTTCAATTCAGCATAATAGGCCTTCAGATTAAGTTTTGGAATGAGGTAATGATCGGCGAAGATCACAGCACCCATGGGAACAAGTACCAATCCGTACAGCGCCACAAAATCGAGCAGTTTCATAACCAGGGCAGGAAACATAGCTGCTGTCGTTGTCACTGCTCCGGCCACCAGTGTCACTTTCCACCTGGTCCAGCCACTGGCCACCTGCAAAGCCAGGCCGGCCCTGTAAAGAGTTGGATTCGCCGTGGTCCACCCCGCGATAACAACACATATCGCTCCGGCAATGCCGATGGCTTCATAAGCGACCACACCCGGTGCATCAGAATTGGCTGCAGCATACAGGATTCCGGATGCCAGCCAGGCGACATAATGGCCCAGAAACATACCCACGGCTGAGGAAAATCCATACTGCCATTTTTTCGCGTACCTGAGAATCGTCAGGTCAGACATCCCCAGGTGCATGGCGGCATTGGCCAGCCAGGAGAAAAATATCACGTGCCAGATAGTGAACTGCGACTGGCCCGGCATTGCCACACCGGTCCATATCTTCTCACCGGCCACTTCCCAGAAATTACCCCCGCCCGGTACCACTCCGAGTTTTGGGAGTACAGCGATGGCTGCCGTTACAAAAATCAGAAACATCCACGGAGCGGCAACTTTGGCAAACCTGGCCAGGGCATCGAAACCGAGGATTGCCATCAGGGTGATCACTGAACCAACGCCTATAACCGTCAATATCCAGCCAAGGGAATTGGGAAACATATCTGTCAGGGTGGGCATCTCTATGTTAAACGGTATCCCTACTGCAGTGGCGGCAACCGCCACCATGGCCCCTGCCAGAAAACAGAACATCAACGCATTGACAATATTGTAGAGGAAAACCAGCACCGGACCACAAATCTTTTTTAATTGCCAGTAGAGTGATAACCTTACCTTGGTGGCAATGGGAGCCGTAAGAAAAGCCCAACTTAACACGGCCAGGATATTTCCGATGAGTCCGCCGATAAACATATCGG
>JBBDIE010000064.1:0-5454 GCA_040880545.1 Bacteroidales bacterium
ATGAAATCCACCTTTGAAGTCCATCATCCCGATCTTGCATTAAGCCCCTTTACGGGGATGTCAAAAAAACATTATATTGAGCTGGCCAGGTACCTGCTTGAAAGGGCCTTTACCCACGTCAATTCGCTGGAGACGCACCTCACATTTCCAATTGTTCCGGGAAAGACCTACCCACAACCGGGCGATCCGGATTGGAGGCACCGCTCACTCGAGTTTGAAGCACTGGAACGGACTTTTACATTGGCAGGTCCGCTGATTCACCTGGACCCGGATGTCACCATTGGAAATATCAAACTACGCGAATATTACTGCCTTCACCTGTATCGTGCACTGACTCCAGGTCATGCAAACTCTCTGCCGCTGCCCGAAGACCTGCCCGATTCCACATACCAGTTTACCTGTGAATTCGGGGGACTCTTCAAAACATTGCTGCTGATGCCTGACACCCTCTGGCCACATTTTACGAAAAAGCAGCAGGATGAAATGGCTGTGACCATCTCAAAATGGGGGCACCACCGGACCACCCAAAACAACTGGAGGATATTCAATATAACAACCCTCTCTTTTTTGAAGAAAGCAGGCTATGAAATCGATGAAGATTTGCTTAAAAGTCACCTGCAATGGGTGGTCTCATACCATTCGGGAGATGGGTGGTACCTGGAGCAAACCTACAATTACTATTCCATCAGTCTTTTTATTGTCTACATGACCATCTGGAACCGGGCCTTTGGTGATGAGCATTATCCTGAGATTGCTGAGGTTATTGAACGTTCGGCACAGAAACTGATGGAGTCGATTACCTCTTTTTTCGGTCGTGATGGCTTCGTCAATATGTGGTCGCGCAGTATCACCTACAGGACCTGGGTTTCGGGTGCGTTCCCGGTAGCATTTATGCTAAAACGAAAGGATCTCCTTGACCCGGGATTCGCCAGGCGCCTCTGTTCAGGATCCCTTCTGCAATTTGTTACCCGCGACGATTTTTTTGTGAATGACATTCCCAGCCTGGGGTTCTATGGTCAGAAGGATTATATGATCCAGAATTACAGCTGTCCGGCCAGTCCGTTCATCATGTTCCTGCCAATGATCGCTCTTGCTCTGCCGGATGACAACCCTTTCTGGACCGCCGCGGAGAATGAAGGTTTTTGGGAGACCCTCGGTGGTGAGTCGAGACAGCTGGTACTGGAAAGTCCGGGCCTTGTACTGGTCAACCACGGAAAGACCGGTACGTCCGAGATCATACCCGGAAAGGTCTATTATGACGATCCCAACTACTCCAAGCTGGTCTACAACACTCATTTCCCCTGGGAGGACCATAACCCGGAAGGGGGAACCTCCATGGAGTACAGTTTTCGCAGTCATGACCCCAGGGATGCCCGGGGCGATGATATCAACTTTTATCTTACCGGGAAAACTGTGGACAACAGTATAGAGCGGAATAGAAGTTTTTCCATTTCACAGAGTATGTTTTTTAATGGCGTAAGAAAGGGGGTGGTCTACCGGCAGGCCATCATGCGAAAACCACCAAACAACGGGGTAGGGTATATCATCGACCTGGCGGAGATCACCATCCCAGGCGGAGTGATCAGGGTCGACAGGTCGAGGCTGGCATTTGAGTATGAGCTTACCCTCGGACATTTTGGATTGCCCCATATCGATGGTGTCATGCCGGAAGTTGGAAAGATTGAAAATAAAAAGATTAAGGGAATGACCGCATCGATTCCCGGGAGAAAGGTAGCCCTGATTGCATACCATGGGTGGGATAGTATCGAATTGCGTACACATGCAGAAAGGAATGCAGAAGCCGTTGAAAGCACGGTATTGTATGTTCAGAAAAAGCGGGTGGATAAGAGCCCGCCTATGGAGCTGATGGTCACCGCCATGATGCATAAGACAGATGACAACGAATGGACCCCGGAGGAGCTTGATCCGGTGAGGGAGATTGAGATAATGGACATTACCCCGTCAGGTTCTGCCCTTGGAGTAATCCTCACCCTGCAGAGCGGTGAAAAGGTGGAGGTCGATTTCAGGGATATTGATGGAAAAAGGAGCTGTTAAAAAGGAAACCAGATTTAGAGACCAAATTGAGAATATAGCTGATAATAAAAAGATTATGAAGATTTCTATCAGTAACAGAAAACAGTGCATATATGAAGGATAAAAAAGGATTTACAGAGATAGCACCCGGGGTGTACAGGAGAATCACTTACCAGGAAAACCTGATGGTGGCTGTGATTGATTTTACAGGCGGACCGATGAAGGAGCCGGACCCTTACCACAGTCATGTCCATGAACAGATCACCTATGTCGCTTCAGGTCGTCTGAAGTTTATCATTGAAGGTGAGGAAAAAGAGTTGAAGGAAGGGGACACCATTGCCATTCCATCCGGAAGGAAACACACCATACAAACCCTCACATCTAAGGTGAGGCTGGTGGACAGCTTTTCACCCATCCGGGAGGATTTCCTGTAAATGGGGGAGGAGTTGCAGACAATTTTTACCAGTCATTTGTTGTGCCTGGAATATTTATTATGAGATTTCTCAGGATTAAAAAGTCTTCATAAAGGTTGTTGCAGCTCTTTCCGGACATACATAATAATCTTCCACCTGTCTTCCGGCCGAATCTGGGGGCCATGGGCTCCCATAATGCCTCTTCCAACTGTAATAATATGGTATAATTCACCATCCGGACGGTTTATGGATGCTTCCTGGGTTAAATTGCCGGGCGGAAATTTATACACACCGCTGGTGAATAGATTACCCTGGCCATCGCCATTAATGCCATGGCAATTAATGCAAAAACGGTTATACAAAACTTCACCTCTCTCAATATTTTCACTGGTATACTCCAAGGGGTTGAAAATAGTTTTTCCGGCAAGCAGCAGATCCTCATCATCTTTCTCATAAGGGTACGGAATCTTACCACGTGGTACAGTTCCTTCAACAGGTGCCTGCATTGTTTTCCCGTCTTTATGTACAGGATTCTCCGAATAGGCTTCATAAGCTCTTGAAAGATCCATCTCCGGAAGGTAATCGTATCCTGGATTGTTGTTATCTCTGTGACAAGCTGTCGTAAATATAACAGCCATAAAAATTACACCTACTATTTTTACTTCAGTTAAATAACGCATCATTCATTCATTTATTTTTCATTCGGCTGAAACACAAAGATACAGTTCAATCCTTCTGTCCGGATCCGGTTTTTATCAGGTTTTATTCCAAATTTAATAATTAAACGTTGCAAATTATAAATTCTGATATTCCATACTCTCTTTTATAAAAGGATGATTAAAGGGTACCAACGATGCTTTTGATAACGACCGGAACACGAACCATAGAAATAAACCTGCAAATCCTACAGAAAGCCCTAGCTCAAGGAAATTAATTCCAGCTTCTTCAGCCATAATCCCGGGCATCACCGCCAGGTAAAAATCTATCCAGTGGCCTGCAATTACAATAACAGAGACAACAACCATCATTACATTCTTTCTTGGGGATTTTCGCGGTAACAGAGCCAGAAACGGTATGAAAAATCCCAGTGCAACATTCAGAAACATTAGCAAAGAGTAATTTTCCTGTCGCCTGATAAAATAAATGGTTTCTTCGGGAATATTGGCATACCATATCAGCATAAATTGGGAGAACCATAAATACATCCAGAAGATACTGAATCCAAAAAGGTATTTACCCAGGTCATGCAAA
This sequence comes from Bacteroidales bacterium, assembly GCA_040880545.1. GTDB lineage: Bacteria > Bacteroidota > Bacteroidia > Bacteroidales > M55B112. The sequence continues at coordinate 3,699 of JBBDIE010000064.1, forward strand.
TGCTCTTCATTAACGTGTGGCAGATAGTTCTTTGATTTTAAATAGACTACCAAAAGAATAATCACAGCAACACCACTTACAAAAAGCGAGGAGAATACATACCATGCATACAATGTGCTATACCAGTGCGGTTCGATTGACATTAAAATATCCCATGAAGATGTTGAATTTGTAATGGCAAAAAACACGAGAAAAAGGATGGCGAACAGGTGGCTCTTTTTAAAATTATTTTCATTGAAAGCGTGGTCGTCCTTTATTGATAATTGCCTGATTTTAGCGCTTAAAAATATCCATCCTGCAAAATAAATGACCATCCTGACAATGAAAAACCCGGTGTTCAGGTATGCTTTTTTTCCTTCGATTATCGGGTCAGGATCCGCGTGTGTCCAGTGATAAATATCATGCATACCAAACACAACAATGATGGCCATTAATAATGCGGAAACAGGCAAAAAAGAAGCCATAGCCTCAGGTATACGCTGAATACTGGTATGCCAGCCTGATTGCCCGACAATATGTACGCTTATAAAGAACATACCGGCCAGGGAAAAAGATAGAAAATAAAAGGTATTTAGCAGGATATTCGCCCAGATTCTTTCCGAGGGTAATGTAAAAATACCTGTTAGAAGGGCAGTAATACCTATCGAAATCAAAATAATGAAAAATATTTTCTGCCTTATTGTAAAATTAAATTTCTGAGGTTCCATCTTATTTCTATAGTTCATTAATTGTCTCTGGTTCCGGCTCTCTGGTTGCAAAATATATTCGCTGATTTTGCCCCTGTTTCTTCAGATATCATGTTACTTCATTATTTTCTTTCTTTATCCCTCTTGCTCCAACCTCCTTAAGTAAAACTTCCAACTGTTCGGTTTTGGTGCTACCCTCTGCTTCAAGTAATATTACAAAATGGTCATCTGTTATCCTCTTGTCATATATCCGGTTTTCTGCCCCTGGGCCAAGTTTGGATCTTATTAAAAATGCAAAAACCATACCCATGGCCGCAAATAAAATTGTTGTTTCAAAGATTACCGGAATAAACGAAGGAACTGAAAAAAAAGGTTTGCCACCAATATTCAGTGGGTAGCTTTTCGTAAACACCCAGGTTTGAAATACAAACGCGCCAACTGCCCCGATCATTCCAAAAATGAAGCCCACCAGGGGAATATTGGATTTTTTCAATCCCAGTAAGCCATCTAAACCATGTACCGGAAAAGGGGTAAATACATCAAGTATCTTCACTTGCTTTTTTGTCAAAAATTTAACCGCATTTACTAAATCCTGTTCATCTAAGAAATAACCTGATACCAGTTTATGTTCCATCTTCAGTAGTTTATTTATTGAAAGTATTCAGATTTTTCGGACGCATGCCTGCCCTGCTTTTACTCTTCATTTTTTTTAAATTTTTCTGCCGATGACTTAATAATTCCCTTCACCTCGGCGATAGCAATAACCGGAAAGAATCTTATAAACAAAAAGAATCCGGTAAAGAATATTCCCAACGTGCCAACAAAAATCATCACCTCTACAATGGTCGGTTTATACATTGTCCAGCTTGAGGGCAGGTAATCGCGGTGAAGTGAGGTTACGATAATCACAAACCGCTCAAACCACATGCCGATATTGATAAAAATTGAAAGTATAAATGTAAAAACGATATTCCTTCTAAGTTTTTTAATCCATAACAACTGCGGGAATATAACGTTACAGGACATCATTGTAACATAAGCCCACCAATAAGGGCCGGTAGCCCGGTTTA
>JBBDIE010000065.1:0-34228 GCA_040880545.1 Bacteroidales bacterium
TCGAGTTATTAGAACGGACAAAATTATCTCCGGTTGTTAGGGCACACCAGAAAAACCCCCGGTTTCTTTAGCTTACCTGACTCAAAAAATGACCCGCCGAACAGATTCGTTCAGCGGGTCATTTTTTCCAATGCCTTTTTGGCATCCTTGTAACCCTTCTCCATCAGGTCATCCACCTGATCCATATCCGACCGGTTAAATTTTGAGAGGTCCGGCTTGATCATCAGGTCGGCCTTTTCGGTCTGGAGCTCGGAGGATGCCTGTCTCATAAACTGAAAGCTGTTCAGCAATACATCAAGGATGTTGGATGGTTTCTCCTGTTTATGCTGTGCGTTCAAATCAACGCCGATGATATATTTTGCTCCGAGATCCCTGGTGGTCTTGATGGGCACATTCTCAACAACCCCACCATCAACCAGCATCTTTTTGCCGATCTCCACAGGATTGAATATCCCCGGGATCGCTGTGCTGGCCATCACTGCATCAGCGACCGAACCCTTATCCAGTACCACCTTTTCGCCGTTTGCGATCCCTCATCATCGAACAGTGCGCTGTCGACATATTTATACATGTTCTTTTGTCTTTGCACCGCTGAAATATCTTTCCTCATTGATGAGGGATTCATTTATTCGCTTTTATATCTGTTTTTCCAGAACTTAAGTTACAAAATTTTTTGTATTCATATTTTTGGACGGGGAAGATTCTCAGGGTCGACGCATTTAAATTTGAAAAATTTTTAGCAAAAACTGATTATCTCAGGGAGCCACTTACCTTTTATTCTTAATGCTAATGATTTTGGAGCCCTCTGACTTCAATAGATTTTGAGCTATCTTTTCCAGTAGTGCAAAGTTGTTTGCCGCGTGCCCATTTCTTTTCCTCTGTTCATATTCCCTGAAGGTAGCATCAAGTGTCCAATGCAGCGAGTTTTCTACTCCTCAGTGCTGACGGATGAACAAGTTGAGGCTTTTTACATTTTTATTATTTTCCTGATGTGTACCTGGTTTTGAATGGTAATGCGGACAAGATAAATGCCCGGATTCAATGACTGGATATTAATAGTACATGCTCTTTTCCCGCCAATATCATCAGCGAACAATACTTTTCCAGCAGTGGTGAGCACTTCTATTTTATGAATAGGTTCATTACTTTCCAAATACACCTGGTCAGAGGCAGGTATTGGGAAAACACGGAAAAACAGTGAAGTGGATTCAGCGACAGAATATGAGGGTATTTCATCACGCTTAAATTTTGTCATATTATTGTCCAGCCAGGTGATCCGCTGAAGGATCCAATCTTTTAAATAATCAATTTCATCCGCATACGAATCCGGCACATGCGCATCCGGATCACCACTTTGATCATTTAATATGTCCCATTGTTCAAAATGACGCACCTGGGCATTCGATAAATAGTTCACTATTGAATCGATTTTATGCGATAGTGTATCGTAATGCAGCACCGTCTGCCTGAATCTGAAATATCGGTTATAGACTTCATTGGAAAAATTGGGATCCAGCAACATTTGATTCATGTATCTGACCGGCTGCACATCACCGTATCCATAGGCCTCATAGTTATGCACCCAACCACTGCCATCATCAGGCTGGAAAAACAGGTTTTTCCAGGCCCAGTCAAAATCCCAGGGAGGACCGGCATGCAATAATCCATTTTTACTCTCTTTATCTTTATAAAAAAATCTGCTCTTCTTGTAGGCGTCTCCATTACGGGAGATTTCTGAAACTATAAGGTAATCAACAAAAGAGGGTACATCAAAATACGAGTAATACCCTTTTATGGGTTCTTTAAAATCATCATTGTATAATACATCCCTGGATGTTTCAATAAAGGTTTGTATATAGCCTTTTTGCTTTGATGTAATACTATCCGGAGCAGGATGTACATAAACAAACCGAGCCTCAACTGCAGACCAGTTCTTTTCTTCTATCTCAGGAAATTGAACGGGCCAGCTATCACTTCCGTCTCTTTCGTAATTATCACATTTGATGATATAGCCTCCCGTAAGGTCATCACCGGAATTTTCATAAGACTTGAGCTTTGAAATGTCGACTCTACCCTTGTCTACTTTAATCTTTTCCATCAAGAGGTAAACGCCACGATATTCTCCATTCATTACAACTTCGCAATGGCGTACACGGGGAGAGTAATGTCCCATCCCCCTGAATATTTCATGAGAAAGAAAATTTCTGGCAAACGACCGGTCGTAATAATTAGAGATCAAAAGCCAATCATTTTCTGAAGGCATATCTAAAAGTGATACATTCCGGTTATCTCCACTACTATTTCTTGTTTCCAGGGTGTAGGACTTCTGAGGAAAGCCAGATGATGATGATCCTCTGATTTTTATCCCAATTTTACCTGAATAAACATTGCCGGAATCTGACAGATGATTTAGGAATCCATTCCCGTTGTGTATAATTTTCATATCTGCCGTGATCTTTGAATCCCTATTAACGGTATTCCCGTTCGTTTCAATGGAGATCAGTGGTATATCAAAACCTTCATTGATTGAAGGCGGAAGAATTATTTTCTCTGCAACTGGCCCATACATTTGATCAGATGAAGAAACAGCTATTGAAAAATAAATACGAGAAGTCAGGTCACTGGAGGTTACAGACTGATTATGCACCTGGAATGCCAGTATATTTTCACCTGACTTGAGATATTTCAAAAGGGAATCCTGATGAATAATGAAATTTTCCGGATGACCCCCTGCATACATGTTTGCTTCGTGCAATGCAACAGGACTATTCGCATCAGGAACTGCATCGGTAATCCCTGAGCGAGCTATCTCACCTCCATTTAACCAGGCAACAAAAGCATCGTCGTAATCAATACTCAAAAGCGCCTTGCAAATAACCCCGGTATCCAGCAGTATGAATTTTTTACGCAGATAAAGAATTTTGCAGTTTGGTACAATGGTTACATCATCATTATCTCCATATCCAATCCCTCCTTTACCTTTATTCCAAAGAGAATCATTGTACGACACTAATTTCCAACCCTGATCCTGAAAAGCCGAATCAACTGCATATTGCCAATCATCACTTTCATATATTAGAGTTTCCCAATGATTTATGCAACTATCCTGGGCATTTGCAAGTAAAGCAAAAGAGTTCATTGCCAGTAACACAAATATTCTTCTTATAACCTGTTTCATCATTGCAATATTCTTTATCTCTTAAGAAGTTTTACTGGCGCCATTCCATCAATTACTAAAATATACAGCCCTGTATTCCAGTTTGAAGTATTGATAACTGATTGCAAGCCGGTTGTAGAAGAAAATACTTCTGCGCCCGTGATACTATAAATTGAATAGAGCACATTTACTGGATTTGAAAGTTCCAGTATTAATTGATCTGAAAAAGGATTTTGATTGATTTTTAAGCCTGATGTCTGCATTGTAGGCTCATCCTGAATACCCACTGGTTCCATCACAACGTTTTTCATATAAATTTCCCGGGAGGGATCTTCATTCCTCCCGAAATTATTCATGATCCAGGGCACTAACAGATCATTATTTGTGGAATCAATGGTATTATTCTCAAGCACAAGTCCTCGAATCGAAGTAAGTGCAATAGCGGGATTCGTTGATCCACTTATGGTATTGCCTGTAATGGTAATATATTTATGAGCACCAGCAGGTGCTGTTGCCCCATTACCTCCATCAGCATATACTGCAATAGCAGCACTATGACATTCTGATATGACATTATCAGATACCGTTATATTGCTGCCACTCCCTGCTTCGAGCCATACATACTCAGGTGCCAATTTAATGGCGTGTCCCCTGTTTCCCACTAGTTTATTTCCGGTAATCATCCCGTCGCTTGCTTTAATAATGATGCCCCTGCTCCGGTTAGGTCCCATGGTACAGTCCCTTACCTCAAAGCCATTTCCAATGCGGTTGGCTGATGCAATTACACTGCCCATTGGCAGGTCTACCGAACGATCCAGTGTAACGATATAGACATTACTTGCTGTATAAGTATTTGCCGCTCCACCGTTAAATGTCTGACTTTGCAAAAACTGTTTTTCCTCGCTGCTCAGTGATGGCCCTTCTGTAATGTCTGTAATTGTTGCATCCTCAATTCGCTCCCCGCTGTAGGAAACCAGTTCTGCTATATCGCCAACACTCAAATTCAGGGAATTTCCTCCTTTTGGAACGACAATAAGTTTGTCCCCGCTTGTAGCTGTAATTACATGATAATCTCCGTTGATGGCAATGCCATCATCGCCATTGTAGCGCGCCAGGCATCCTATGTACTTAGGACCAAGCGTTGCGTGCTTGGAATGAAAGCCATCGGCGTTAATGCTTCGCATACGGCTGACGCCCCTTTCTGCAATTTCAGTTGAAAGCGATCGGCGGTCTATCTTGCAATTAATGTATTGTGAGCTATTGCAGTTCGTTTCAAAAAAACCGAAGGTAGTACCCGAATATAGGGTAATATCTTCCAACACCAGACCAGTGCAGCCTATCGGTACGATTGCATGCGGAATATGCCTGGTATTTTGAGACCCCAACACTACAATATCTCCTGTTTCTTCATGTGAAGTTGATAGTTGATAGTTGGACGGTTTTGTAAGGATAATCTGTCTTTTTTCGGTATCTACCTGGTAAGTAACACCATAATAGGTAGTGGTTGACAATTCTCCCGTAATGGAATCGAAAATCTCAAGCTTGTCTCCTCTGATGGTTGTTGAATATCCATCGATAAAGTCTGCCGTGAGGATTCTCTTATCGGCCGACATCTCGACAATATGCCCCTGGGTAAAGGGTAATGGATCGTAATCCACCGCAATTCCCTGTAACCTGAAATTTGTACAGTTGTTGATTTGAATTGCTTGTACTGTTTCTGTGCAAATCATCTCTACACTATCTGCAATGATGGTGATGTTATTTAAATTATTAAAGTGCAGATGATGATTATTACCGTTTGCCGATACCCGGTACCTTCCTGGAGGAATAACTATATTTGTTTCACCAGCGCCAATTTTCTGATCGATAAATTCCTGTAAATCGAAGTCAACACCTGGATCTACTTGAGCCTGAATACTTAATGTAGTAAAAATGGATAAAACATAGATCTTAATTTTGTTTAAATTTTGTCTTCTTTTCATACTTTTCTTTATTTAATATCTGCCCAATTGTAGGGAAACCGTTTGTCCGTGCAGCATATAATCAAATAGGGTATTTTGTGAGAGATATGATTACAGCTTTTTGTCAGAGAAATGACATCTCGGGAATTTCCGGTGCCTTCAATTTACATTTAACAGAACACAATATTTCGTTCTCGCTTTAGTCTTAAAATTTGGCCAGTTGTTGCTGCTTTTTTATATATTCCGACGGAGATTGACCTACAATTTTCTTAAACGTATTATTGAAATGCGAATAGCTGTTTATGCCAACAGCTACCATCGCTTCCTGAATTCGGTTGCAACCATGTTCAAATAAATACCTGGCATGGGAAATCCTGATTGAATTGATGAAGCTCGTAGTTGTTTGCCCGATCAGGGTCTTTAACTTTCTGTGCAGCTGCATCCTGCTCAATCCAATTTCCAGTGCTAAATCTTCAACCGAATAGTCAGGATCATCCAGGTGAAGTTGTATTGTTTCGATTATTTTGCTTATTATTTTCTGGTCGAAAGTCGTATAATGCTTTTTAACGTCAATAGTGATGTTTTGCGTGGCCAGGAATGATTTAAAACGGTTGCGAGTTTCAATAATATTATCGATCTTTTTCAATAGGGCATCTGTATTAAAGGGTTTTGTAATGTAATCCCACGCTCCACAATCTAATCCATAGTTTTGGTATTCTTCATCCGATTTTGCTGTAAGCATCAGGATGGGAATGTGTGATGTTTCAACTGTTTCTTTTATCTTTTTACACATTTCCATTCCGTCCATTTCCGGCATCATTACATCGGTAATAATTATGTCAGGCAAATCCTTTCTTGCTAAATTCATCCCCTCAACTCCGTCAGAAGCTTCACTGAGATGATACCTGGCTTGCAGGCAATTTTTGAGATAGGCTCTCAAATCATGATCGTCTTCCACAATTAAAATACGTTCGCGTTCCGGGGCAACCGGTTTACTCTGTATTTTTTGTAATTTAAAAGTATCCTGCGGCCATTTGTGTACTATCTCACCATTAGTGAGTTCACTTTCTGCGAAAGCTTCTTTAGAGACAGGTATTGTCAGCACAAATTCGGCACCCCCATAATTGCTGTCCGCGACAGTTATCTCTCCCTTGTGTGCCCTGATAAGCGTATAGCTTAAATGAAGTCCAATGCCCGAAGAATAACGATTTTTCCCATGAAAGAAGCGTTCAAAAATTTTATTCTTTTCTTCGTCTGGAATGCCTTTGCCACTATCACGCACAATGATATTTACCACGCGAAGCTGATCTTTCCAAATCGGTTTTACCTCCAACTCGACAATCCCATTCTGAGGCGTATATTTAAAAGCATTTGAGATAATATTGTAAAGCACTTTTTCCAGGATGCTGGAATCAAAATAACACGTAAAATCCTTGGGCACCAGCGTGTTTAAATTAATTTTCTCATTTTGAGCCTGCCACAAAAAAGCTTGTGTAGTGTACTGTATAAATTCTGATAAGTCATTTTTACTGACATTCAGAATGTTGATTTCAGCACTGATCTTTCTAAAATCAAGTAACTGGTTGACCAAAAACATCATCCTTTTTGTATTCCTTGAAATCACCTGAAAGCAGAATTCCTTTCCTTCTTTTGCCAAATCTTTTTGCATCAGGTCTTTGAGTGGACCAATTATCAGAGATAAAGGGGTTTTAAATTCATGGGCTACATCTGTGAAAAACTCTAGTTTTAAATTGTGAATTTTTTGTTCTTTCTCATGGTTTAGCTGCTCAAGGTGAATCTTTTGCCGAAGTTTTTGTCGATTATAAAGAAAATACACAAAAAGAGCAAAAACGGATATGATTATCGTAAAATACAATATATAGGCCCAGATGGTTTTCCATGGAGCAGGGATGATTGTCATATCAATTGATTTTGCTTTATTGCTCCATATACCATCTTTATTTGCTGCTTCAACCAGGAATGTGTAGTCACCCGGTTTTAAGTTTGAGTAGCTGGCAAAATGGTATTTTCCGTTCGTATGTATCCAGTCCTGATCATAACCAAGTAATTTGTACCTGAATACACTTTCTTTAGCGTCTATAATGCTTGAACCGGCAAATTCAAAAGAAAAATTATTTTGGCGGTAGTTGATTCGAATCTCCTCTGTTTCATTAATCGATTTTGACAGAATCGTACTCCCCAGAAGGGGAATTTGGGATTTAATATAATTCTGGTGAATTTTGATTCCGGTAAAGTACACCTGGTTAACTTGCGTACTTTGCTTAATTCTGGAGGGATTAAATGAATTGATCCCATTGATACTGCCAATGTATATATTCCCGTCTTCATCTTTGTCAACTGCTTCAGTGAAAGTGCTGGTCGATAAACCGTCTTTGAAAGAGTATTTTTTTACCTTTTCTGAGCCAGGGGTGTAAGCAATAATTCCTTGAGAATTGTTTAGCCATAGCTTTCCCTGACTATCTTCAATAATAGCCATTATTTTTTTGTCATCAATCCCGGATGAAGTGATATGCGAAAACACATTCGATCCTTTTTGTTTTAATAACAGCCCGGCATCGGTTCCCACCCAGATATTATCGTTCCGATCTTTGAAAAAGCACCAAATCGCATTGTTGGCAATGTGATAATTATTTGCCATGGAACTATGGTAAACTTCCAGAGATTGTATTCTGCCCTCTTTGGTCAGGTTTATTTTATAAATACCCTGGGAAATGGTACCTACCCAGATGCAATTGGATGAATCGTCGTAAAAAAGCGAGAAAATACGCTTGTTACGAAGCAATTCGGTCTGATCATATAGATAATGTGCCCAGTCACATTCGTTTTTCGTTTGAATAATCAGTCCATTATATGTTCCGTAATAGTAGTTTCCGACATGGTCGCGTGTCATCGAAAAGATATTTTGAATTTCACTTCCCTCATGCTCCGTATTGATGGAAAGCTGATTGAATTGAATGCTGTTTTCCTGGGCATGAAATATGCCAAGACTACTTGTCAGGTAGATTTGATTATCGAATTTATGGAATTTGATCGGAAAGATATTCTGAGGCAATTCAATTTTTTTTGTATTATGATTCTCAATATTATGAAGATAACAACCACCATTTTGCATCCCGAAATATATGTTCTTCTGGTAATAGAGAAGGGCTTGAATATGCTGAGGAATATCTGGATCCAGGTTTAAAGGGATTTGTGTAAAATTATTTGGGTTTAAAGATGCATAACAAACTCCTTGCCGGTTGGCAGCCCAGATAGTGTTGAAGTGATCGCAATATAACGAAGGAATGCTGCTATTTAATAGTCCTTTGTACTTATTATTGTCCCTTGAAATGTTTTCGATAATCTGCATATTAGATGCATCAACCTTGTACAGCCCATGATTTAAGGTGCCTGCCCAAATAGTATTATCACCCGAAGCGCATAACGAAGAGATTTCGCTATCTTCAGCAATATTTATATTGGTAATGTTAAAAGTTTCATTTTGATTTGTGATGCAGGCCAGAAATCCTTGTGGCCAACCACACCATATACTCCCCTCTTTATCTGCAATTAACTCAGTAACATAATGATTTTTTGTAACTTCAATTTGTTGACATACATTATTTTTCATATACCATATTCCATTGTTGGTTGCAAAGAAAATTCCGGAGCTGTTTGCTGCCATCTTATTAATTATCAGTCCGGTTAACGGTAACTGAAGAAGTTCAGGCAAAGGCTGGGAATCATTTTGCTTAATGTGAAGGACCCCGTTTGAGGTTGCTACAAGAATATCCTGGTTTTTGTCTTCGGTGAAGTCATTAATAACTTCATAACCCGTTGGTGCTTTAACACGTACAAACCGTTCCGCTTTGAGGTCGTAATAATTAAGTCCTTCTCCATCCGTTCCAATCCATAAACGTTTTTGAGAATCCTCAAAAAGACTGGTAATGCGATTGCCCGAAAGGCTTTCAGGGTTGTTCGTTTGTGAAGAGAAGTTCTCAATGTTATATCCATCATAGCGGTTCAATCCATCATACGTTCCAAGCCAAATAAATCCGTAGCTATCCTGAATTATGCAGCTGACATCGTGCTGAGAAAGCCCGTCGTTTACTGTTAAACTTTCAAAATGTAGCTGAGCAAAACTTTGGATATTGATTTGCAGCGAAAAAAAAAGAATCAGACCAAAATACTTTTTAAAAGTTCGTTTTGTCGTTTTCATAATTTCTACCGGCATTAGATTGTACCTCCCCATCTTTTGTAAAGATATAAATCGTGCACGTAAATATTCCCAAAGCTTGTAAATGTGTAAAAATACAAGCACTTTTTGTTACAATACCGTATGTTCCACTCCGGCTATGGAAACAGTGATTCATGGACCCTATGACTGTTTTCAGCAGTATGTTACATTACAGTATATTATTGTTACATGTAATTTACAGTAAAATGCAGAAGAGGCATATATTTACTGATCATAACAGACCGCTCAATACAAGGCAATAAATTAATCTTTCCGGATGATGGAGAGAAAATTAACCAAGACTACAGTGGTAACTAACACTAACAACAGACTTACATGAGAAAGTATGCACTAACCCTGGTTAGTATTTTACTCTGGGGATCTCAATTCGTGTTCGGACAGACAATCATTACAGGAACTGTTAAAGATGTTTCAGACGGAACTGTCCTCATGGGTGCAACCGTTGCAGTACCTGGCACAGCGGTGGGTACAATTACCAACAACGATGGATCTTATTCACTAAAAGTTCCTGTTAATGCAAATGAATTGATTTTTAAGTATGTTGGGATGATTTCTCAGACAGTTCCCATTAACGGCAGGACGGTAATTGATGTCGATCTCGATTACGACGCTATGGGGTTGGAAGAAGTAGTTGTGGTTGGCTATGGCACCCAACAAAAAACTACAATTACAGGTTCCGTATCAGAAATAAGTAACGAATTGATTATGCAAGCTCCCCAGGCCAACATTAGTAATGCCCTGGTTGGAAGAATGACCGGTCTACTTACAGTTCAGCGGGAAGGAGAACCCGGTGAAAATGAAACTACCCTGCGCATCAGGGGCCAGGGAACTTTTTCTGGATCATTGGATCCTCTTGTTATAATTGATGGTATTGAGGCCAAAAACTATAACAATCTTGATCCAAATGAGATTGAGAACATAACAATCCTTAAAGATGCTTCTGCCACAGCAGTGTACGGTGTAAGGGGGGCCAATGGTGTTATCATAATAACTACAAAAAGAGGAGAATTGGGTCGGCCCAAACTGAGTATTACCTCGAATATGGGATTCAATACGTGGACTGCTTTAAAAGATAATACCCCCAGTTATCCATACTCACTTGCCTATAACGAAGCGCTAAGATATAATTCATATACTACTGGTGTATATACTCCAAAATTCACCGATGAAGATATAGAACACTACAGGACTGGTGATGATCCGATTTTTTATCCGGATGTTGATTGGATGGACCTGTTTTTCAAGAAAACAGCATTACAGACCAATCATAATGTCAATATTTCCGGGGGTACTAAACTGATAAAATATTTTGTTTCTGCAGGATATTTTTTCCAGGAAGCCGGATTTAATGATGAACTCGCTCAGCAGGCTCCCGGTTTCAATGCACAAAATACGTATCAGAGATATAATCTTCGTTCCAATTTTGACTTTAACATTTCAAAACGTCTTACAGCCAGTCTTCAGCTTTCCGAACAGATCGAGCGAAAGAAAGGAATAGATACTGGCTATTTGCTCGATAAGGTATTCAATATGCCTCCATGGCCGTCTCCAGGACTTGTGGATGGTAAAATAGTCAATGTGTATAGCATTTATGGAGGCGATGTCCTGGAACAATTCCTGGGCAGAGGATATAATTTAAATACAAATAACTATTTAACGACCTCACTTCGCTTTGATTATAAGCTTGATTTTATTACAGAAGGCTTAAACATGCATTCTACCATATCCTACTGGAACCGTGCCATAGATAATAAATCCTACAGTAAAAATGTTCAGACATATAAGCCGTTGCGTTTACCTGATGGTTCGATTCTTTATGCCAGTCAAAATGAAGATGAACCATTTAGATTTGGGGAATATGCCGGAAAACTAAGGAAAAATTATTTTGAAGCAGGGCTGGACTATTCAAGGAAATTTGGTAATCACAATGTCGGTGGACTGGTATTGTATAATCAGGATAAACTCTACGATCCTAATCTTGCCTATGTGATCCCGAATGGACACCAGGGCCTGGTCGGAAGAGTAACCTATAATTATGCTCTGAGATATCTTTTTGAATTTAACATTGGATACAACGGAACAGAAAATTTTGCTGTGGGTCAGCGATTCGGATTTTTTCCTGCCTACTCATTAGGTTGGATTGTAACACAGGAACCTTTCTTCCCCCAGAACAACGTTATTACCTATTTAAAAATAAGGGCAACATATGGCGAAGTTGGAAACGACAGAATTGGGGGTGATAGATTCTTGTACCGCCCTGCAGCATACGAATTCGGAGACCTTGAAAATTGGGCAGAACCCCAATATTATTTCTTCGGAGTTCCAGGATCAACTTTCCAGCAATACCAGGGGTCATTTGAAGGGGCTAATGGTAACCCTAACCTGACATGGGAACGGGCGGAAAAGACCAATATCGGCGCTGATGTTACTTTATTTACCAACAAGCTTAATATATCAGGTGACTACTTCTATGAATACAGGAATAACATCCTGGCCTATCCCAACACCATACCCAATATTCTGGCAGCCGACCTGGCACCGCAAAATTGGGGTGAAATGGAAAACGAAGGATTTGAATTGGAAGTTAATTACAGGGATGCAAATGGCGGTTTTAACTACTGGGCCAATGCTGTTTATACCTTTGCAAAGAATACAATTCTCTTCCAGGATGAGGTAGAGAGACCCTTCACCTACCAAAACCGCACCGGACAGTCGTACGGACAATTCTTCGGGCTTATTAACGAAGGATTTTATAATACATGGGGAGACGTTATCGATGCCTACAGACCCCGGAGTCAGTACAATGGCAACAGAATTATGCCGGGGGACTTCAAGTATAAGGATATTAACGGGGATGGTTTCATCAACGAGGACGACCAAATACCCATGGGATACTCCTCATTTCCTGAAATTATTTTCGGTTTGTCATTTGGGGTCAGTTATAAAGGATTTGGACTTTCCGTCCTGTTCCAGGGAGCGGACCGTGTGAGCAGATATGCCGGCTCTCGTATGTACCGTCCATTTGCATGGGAGTCTGCAATCACACAATATATAAATGATAATTCCTGGACCCCTGAAAAATTTGAAAACGGTGAGAATATCGAGTTTCCCCATCTATCTGCAGACGGCATTCAGGTACACTCCTATCAGCCTTCCAACTGGTGGATCCAAAATTCCCGTTATGTTCGCCTGAAGAATATTGAAGTGAGTTATAATTTCAGCAGCCAATTACTGAAGAAAGCGAACATTAGTTCTGCACGCGTATTTGTTAATGGCCATAACCTGCTAACATGGGATAATCTTTGGCCGGGAGATGATCCCGAACAATATACCTCTGGTAGCAACTATGGATACTATCCCATCACCAGGACAATTAATTTAGGTATAAATGTTTCTTTCTAAACATCATCATATGAAGACCCTGAGACATATAATATTAATTGGGATTAGCATTATCGCTTTTCAAGCGTTTTATTCTTGCGAAGAAATGTTTGGGGACTACCTGGAGAAGCCTCCCGGAGTTGATGTTACCGAAGATACTATTTTTTCTTCGAGGATTAACGCCGAGACCTTTTTAACCTCTATTTATGCAACCGGGGTAGAATCGGGTTATCCATTGTGGGATAATTGGAACGGAAGAAGGGATACTCCTTTCTCGAGTTGGACCGATGAAGGAGAAAACGTGGCGTCCTGGTATTACTCCCACCAGTTTAATGCAGGAACATTGACACCTACATCGGGGTCCCATGAAAATCGAGGAAGATGGGCTGTACGATTCATGGCCATTCGGAAAATTGGTATTTTCCTGGACAGAGTTGATGATGTGCCTGATGCCACGCAGGAATGGAAAGATCAGGCTTCCGGTCAAGCAATGTTTATAAGGGCGCTGTGTTATTTTGACATGTTTAAGATCTATGGAGGCGTTCCACTCATTCCTGAACGGCTTGGTGCATCCATCGATGACCCGGAAGCTATAAAAATTCCCAGAAGTACTGTGGAGGAAACAGTAAATTTCATCGTTGAGCAATGCAACGCAGCTGCTGCACTTCTTCCTGACACCTGGCCAACGGAAGATATCGGAAGGGCAACCAAAGGTGCTGCACTTCTCTTGAAGGCCAAAACCTTATTATACGCTGCCAGCCCACTGAGCAATACCGGTGATCCTGTTGTTTCCTATGGTTCACCTGAAAATAATTTATTGATCAGTTATGGCAATTACGATGTGAATCGCTGGCAGCTTGCCGCAGATGCTGCACAGGTTGTTATAGACTGGGCCCCAACAGGAGGGAAAACGCTGATTGACGACCGGGGTGTGCATCCTGATTGGGGAGTAAATCAGAATTATTATGATGCGTGGCATGAACCCGATAATGTAGAATCAATTTTTGCAGCTAAAAATATTGGCCAGATTGGTCCCGGACATACCCTCTGGAAAGGAATGAATAATTTCTATGTAGCTCAGGGAGGTGCCCAGGTTTGGCAAAACTGGGTGGAAAAATATGAAAAGCGTGATGGAACGCCACAAACATGGGATATAAATGGAGGGAATAACCTCATTGAGTTATATAATGAACTGGATCCCCGGTTTGTACAGTCTGTTGCTTATGTTACATCATATTGGAATCCTGATTTCCCCACGTTAATGTTGTGGGAAGGAGCCGTGGCGTCCAACCAGCCACCAATTCTTGGCAATAAAACGGGATACTGGCAGCGAAAAATGGTGCCCCCGGAGATGACATCAAGTGTCGGAGGTTGGCCAAACTGGAATATTCTTCGCCTTGCAGAGGCCTACCTCATAAAAGCTGAAGCTTTAAACGAGGCACAGGGCCCCGTTCAGGAAGCATACGATGCAGTAAATAAAGTCCGTGCGCGTTCCGGAATGCCCGATTTTCTGCCGGGACTCAGCCAGGAAGAGTTCCGGATAAAAATACAAAATGAGCGATCCATTGAATTATTTGCTGAGAACAATCGCTTGTGGGATGTCATGCGCTGGCTAATTGCTGACAAGACTGATCCTGTAACAGGTAAGGCGATTTTAAATGGACAGATGTATGGTATCAGAATAACCAAACAGCCGGATCCCAGTACAGAATTCAATTATGAATATAAAGCAGACGAAGTCCGGGTATGGGCTCCTCACATGTACCACTGGCCTTTTATGCAGAATGAAGTGAATAAAGGGTATCTGATTCAGAACCCGGGTTATTAAGGTTGTCTTATAGTTAACTAATTAAACAAACTCAAAGTGAAACATAATACATTCCATAAAAATTTCTTCCTGATTTGCTTCTGTGTATGTGTATTTGAGGGAACCTGGGGGCAATCTAATAAGCTGGATACATTGAATAACTTCAATCAGTCAGACAGTATCAGGTATATTGCCTACAGCTCCCAACCTTCGTGGATGGTAACCAAAGCCGTCTCAACGATAGAAGGTAAAGAACTGGCTAAAACTTTTTCATCCAATTTTGGCAATACCCTGTTGGGCAGGTTACCGGGCCTTATGGTTGTCAGGAGTGGAAGCGAAGCCGAAGCCAATTCACCCAACCTATATGCTCGCGGTATTGGGACCTTTAGTGATAACAAGAATCTTCTGGTGATTGTGGATGGTTTTGAATCTAAATTCGAACAACTGATCCCAGAGGAGATTGAATCTGTAACACTCTTGAAAGATGCTGCATCTGCTTCCATGTATGGAGGTAGAGGAGCAAACGGAGTGTTGTTAATAACAACAAAGAGAGGAAACGAAGGACCCATGCAGATAAGTTTCAGTGGCCAGGTAGGGCTGGAGAGTGCAGTTTCCCTGCCCGATTTTCTTAATTCCTACGATTATGCAATGCTTTACAATGAAGCCTTGAATAATGATGGGTTACCGGACCTTTATACAGCTACTGACCTTGAGGCATATCAATTGGGAAACAGTCCTTATTTTCATCCCGATGTAGACTGGTATGACCAGGTGTTGAGTGATTATGCTCCCTTTTCGAAATACAACCTGAGCTTTAAAGGTGGACTTGACAAAGCAAGGTATTTTGTTTCATTAAATGCATTGAGCCGTGACGGATTATACAAAGAGACTGCTGATCTGACAGATTATTCCACCAATTCTGAATACAAACAATACAATATCCGCACAAATGTTGACTTAGATGTGACGCAAAACCTTACTGCCAGTATAAATCTTGGAATGATTTTTTCAGACAAATCAAACCCGGCTGCCTATACTACTGCACCTGTGTTTGATTTGTTGTCTTCGGTACCACCCAATGCATTCCCGGTCAAAAATCCAAATAATACTTATGGAGGTAATGCACTATATACCAATCCCTGGGGTGATATTCTTGAAACCGGATATTTCACTTCAAATCACAGGTATGTGCAGTCTTCTCTGAGGCTAACCCAGAAACTGGATATGATCTTGTCGGGCTTAAGTGCGACGACAGCAATCTCATTCAACAATGATTTCAAAACCTATTCGATTAAGAAGCGGACTTACCTGAGGAACTCCATTTCAGATGACGGCACAGGAACACCTGTATATGTTGAGCACGGCACGGAGACTTCATTGGAAGCCTCCGAGGGTGATTTTGAATATTGGAGGAACACCGCTTTCGAGGCCTTCCTCAATTATGACCTCCTTTCAGGGAAAAATCAGTTGCATGCTAAATTTGGTTACAACCTTGATCAGGTTTCCTTCCTCGGAGTGGGTATACCCTTTAAGCATCTCGGTATGCTCGGTCGCATCACCTATGCCTATAATAAGAAATATATTGGTGAATTGGCATTCGCCTACAGCGGAATGAATGGTCTCGCTCCGGATAAGAGGTTTGGATTATTCCCGGGCGCTTCCCTTGGGTGGATCGTTTCAAAAGAAGAATTTCTGCAGGAGAGCAATCTTATCAGCTTCTTGAAAATTAGGGGTTCTTACGGAATCACGGGTAACGACTACCTGGGTGAGCAACGCTTTTTATATGAGCAATACTATGACTATGAGGGAAATTTCTATTATGGTCCCGGAAATACAATCGTTGGTGGTTATGCAGAAGCTCAACTTGCAAATCCTGACCTTTCATGGGAAAAGGAGAGAGAGATGAATGTTGGATTTGAAGCTGTTCTTGCCAGGAACCTGAATGTAAGCTTCGATTTTTTCATGCAGAACCGGATCGATATTCTCGTCACTCCGAACAACACCGTTCCGGAATTCCTTGGTGCGACAATACCAAAATTAAATATAGGAGAAGTAACAAACAGCGGTTTCGAGGCAACTGTCGGCTATTCAAATAATAGTACAGGAAACCTTCATTATTTTGTAAATCTTAGTGGCTGGTATGCGCGAAACGAGATCGTCTTTATGTCTGAAGCTCCGCAAAGATTTGAATATATGTACCGAACCGGTCAACCAGTTAATCAGCCTTATTTGTTAGAAGACCTTGGATTTTTCCAGGATCAGACTGATATAGATAATTCTCCACCACAACTATTTTCTGAGGTGCAACCCGGAGACTTAAAATACAAGGACCAGAACGGGGATAATGTAATTGATCTGACAGATGCGTACCCCACAGGATATACAGACGTACCTGAAATAACCTTTAGTTTAAATACAGGTTTGAAATACAAGTTCATTTACCTCGATCTGCTTTTTGTTGGCGTAACAAACCGCTCTGTTTACCTCACAGGGAAGGATTTCTATGCCTTTCAGCAGGACGCCAAGGTTACTTCCTGGGCGCTGGAACGCTGGACTCCGGCAACATCGAGCTCTGCAACTTATCCCAGGTTGTCCTCCATGAATAACCTGAACAACTTTCAGCAATCAACGTTTTGGCAGCGCGATGGGAGTTTTATAAAACTTCAGTATGCTGAAATCGGATTTCAGCTTTCGAACCAGATTATTAAAAGAATAAATTTAAGTGAAACAAGAATATTTATTAATGGGACAAACCTTTTTACACTGGATAAAGTTGAAGTTGCAGATCCGGAAATACTTAGCGGTTACCCGGCTGTAAGGTCTTATAGTATAGGTGCAAAAATCCAATTCTAAGCGAAAACAATGATTAAATACCGACGGATGAAAAGCAAAATCAATAAATTTCTCAGGGTAGTTCTGATACTGATATTGGTTACCGGATGTGAGGATTATCTTGATCCCGAAGTAATTACATATGAGAATTATGAACAGGTTACTTCCAGCTATAATTATACCAAGCAAAGACTTGCTTCTGTATATTCTGTAATTCAACCTGGATTTACACGTCTTGACGGAGCCATGCTGGCTTCTGCAAGTGATGAAGCTGAGCATACGAATGAAGCCTCTGATATTCAATTTCTTAACACAGGATCTTGGAATGCTTACTCAAATCCTGACAATGTGTGGGCTCATTATTACAGGGGTATTTATAAGGCCAATCAATATATTGTTTCAACCGATAGCGTAGACCTGGATCAATATAAACTGGATCCTGAAAAACAGGAGGTATATCAATTATATCTTAAAGAGATCGCACGATGGAAGTCAGAAGCACGCTTCTTGAGAGCTTACTTCTATTTTGAACTGATCAAGCGCTACGGAGGCGTACCGATTATAACGGTAGCAGGCTCTATTGATCAGGACTTTAGCCTGGTTAACCGAAATTCTCTGGAGGAATGTGTCCGGTTTGTCGCCGATGAATGTGATGCCTGTGCAGCGGTTTTGCCGGAAAGACCAGCGACACTCGAAGATCTTGGAAGGGCAACAAAGGGGGCTGCCCTCGCCCTGAAGAGCAGGATACTGTTGTATGCAGCAAGTGATCTGTTCAACGACCCTTCCTGGGAATCCGGTTTTTCGGCCCCTGAACTAATATCAGTAAGTGGTGACAGGCAGGTTCGTTGGCAGGAAGCTGCTGTTGCCGCAAAGGCAGTTATTGATCTGTCTCCGGCTGCAAGGTATAAACTGACCAGTAATTACAGCGACCTTTTTGGATCAGAAAACTATCGGGATAGTGAGGTTATCTTTTGCGATCGCGCCGGGAACAGCAATGATTTTGAAATAGCAAACTTTCCGGTAGGTTACAAGCTGGGAAACAGCGGAACGACACCATCCCAGAACCTGGTGGATGCATATGAAGACAGGACCGGGCTGCCCATCACTGATCCCGGTTCGGTTTACGATCCTGGGGACCCGTATTCGAATCGTGATCCCCGGTTGAAAGCCACGATCCTAACCAACAATTCCACCTTTTTCAACCGTCCCGTAGAGTCTTTCATCGGAGGTCTTGACGGACCTCCAATTGCACAGGCAACAAGGACCGGTTATTATCTGAATAAATATGTTAACCAGGGACTTGAACTTGAAACAGGTCAGACCAGTGTGCACAGCTGGATCATTCTTCGATTGGCCGAAATCTATTTGAATTATGCCGAAGCCCTGAACGAATATGATCCAGGCAATGCGGATATCGAAGATTATGTGAATGATGTTCGCAACCGGGCCGGTATGCCAGACCTTACTTCCGGATTGAGCCAGGATGAAATGCGGGAAAGAATCCGCCATGAACGGAGAATTGAACTTGCATTTGAAGAGCACCGGAACTGGGATGTGCGCAGGTGGGTGATTGCCTCCGATGTGCTTTCCTCTCCTCTTGAAGGCATACAAATTACACGAAATCCAGCGGACAGTACCTTTTCATATCAAAATATTATTGTAGAGAACCGTGTATTTCGCAATGAAATGTATCTGTATCCTATTCCTCAAAGTGAAATAGCCATTGCAGCAGGATTAATGCAAAATCCGGGATGGTAAATTATTTAGTGTGCTTTTATCAGTAAGATATAAATAATCGGAATGAAAGATCTAATGCATAGAATAAAAAATATGAAATGGCAGTTACTGACTGCTGCCATTGTCTTGACTTTAAGCGCCTGTGAATTTGTTACTCCGCTAAGAGATGCGGATTATCCGGAACAGGTAATCTATCTCCCTGCAGCAGTGAATGGCTGGTTTGAAATAGCTAATATTGCCAGAAGAATTGGCGACACTCCCGTCGAAGGGAATGCATACAGGTATGTGGTTGACCTGGATAGTCGTGAATTTATAGTTCCTCTCGGTGTATACAGGGCAGGAGTCGATAATGCTGGAGCTTTCATGGTCGATATCGCAGTAAACAATGACACCATCAATGACATTATTGCTGCAGGTGACACGATTATCACGCTGCTTCCTTCAACGGAATACACCATAGTGAATTCTGTGGAGATGCCTGACGGTGAAGAACTGGCAAAGTTTGACCTGGTGGTGGACATGGATTATCTCCGGGACAACTATCCTGATGAAGTCTTTGCCCTGGCCATAACCATATCCAGTCCTGACCGGGAGACTAATCCCGACATAAGTACCGCAATTGTTGTGATCCATACAAAAATAATGATCCCAACAGCCGGTTTTTCCTTTAGTCCTGACAGCGAGGATCCGAATACCATCAAATTCATCGATGCATCGAAAATGGCAATCAGTTACGCCTGGGACTTTGGAGACAGCTCTGAAATTTCGGATGAGGAAAATCCTATCCATACATACCCAGGAGCGGGAACCTACACCGTTACGCTCACGGCGATGGGGATTACGGGTGATGAGGATAAATCGGTCTTTACTACTGATGTAACGATTCCATAAAAATAATTAACTCAATACAAATTGTTATATATGCGATACTCTTATGAAATAGATCCCTAAAAGTTGAATCTCCTGCGATTGTTAAACAACGAGGATATGATGCTCGACAAAAAAATATCCCAGAAAATATTTTTACTAATAATAATTATTATGTCTAACTTAAAATCTACCGAAATGAAAAAAAATTACTTTTTTGCTGCATTGCTTGTTTTTGCAATTGCAGGTAAATTAAATGCTCAGTATGACACTATTCAGCTTGAAGACAAGAGACCAGTTTTTCATCTCCTATTCAATGAGTTTATTGATGATTATTTTAGAAACATTGGCTCAGAAGAACACACCTTCGTGATTCATTCAGGAGAAACGATCACTGAAGATCAGGGTGACCAGATTCGAGGCCACAATTGGTCGGGGATTGGAAGTCTTAAGGATTTTACGAGGTCCGAAGTCGTAGTAAGCTCAGATAACTTTGGTCAAGAATTATTTTTGCCAACGATATTCTGGGATAGCTATTTATCACTAAACCCGCGTCCACAGGGTGTTGGTGCATATTCCGATTCTCATGGGGCATATATGGGTCCTGCCTATACTTCTGCAAGAACAATTTGCTTCTTTGTCAATGTGTCTGACTCCGCAAGAGACGCCAGACCAAACGGTGCATGGGACTTTCCAATGTTCTATTCATGGGGGAATAATGAAATAGCTGGTCAAAGATTACACTGGTATTGTTACCCAGATTCAATGGAATTAGGTATCTCCTGGGGGAAGGGTGTTTGGAGCAGAACGACCGAAGATGCGTTTCTGAAAAATGAATGGGTACACCTCGGATTGACTATTCCTGCAGAAGGAACAGTAGCTGATGCGAAACTGTATATTAATGGTATCCCTACTGATTTAGTTACTCCCGATACATCACTAAATGTGGAAATCAATACAACTCCACAGGCAGCTTGGGATGGTATTCGCTTAGGTTGCATGGTGAATCTTTCGATGGCCGATTACAGGGTATACGATGTTGAATTAACTGAGAATGAAATGCGTAATCTTATTGGATTAAACAATGTGTCGGTGCAGAGTTTTGGCCACCAGGATCTATTCAATATCTACCCGGTACCCAACAATGGTATATTCACAGTTGAGGTCACAGAGCCCGGTGTAAATCACGTTGTAATCAGAAATGTACTGGGAATGGTTGTTCATGATCAGACCGTTGAACAGAAAGAGGTGATGGATGTCAGCAACCTGCCTGTCGGTATGTATTTTGTTTCATTGTATGACAGTAATAAGAAAGTTCAGACCAGGAAATTCTTAATTCAGTAGCTTTTTTGATTTAACGGGCTCAAAGCTAATGCTTAAGCAAATTATTTGCTTGTAAAAGTTTATTTGTGCATTTATCATAGTTTTAGTTAGTTAGTTTTCAGTCTATTATGCTGGTGGTCTTGTGCCACCGGCATATTAGATATGAAAGGTGAACCAGGCACTTCCTGGGAATAACCAATCAGTGATTATGGTATTCTTAACGGGATTCCATAGGGGTATATTAACTTTATTTTTATCCGAAAACCCAATGAAAAAGACAATATTTATTTTCATAGCATCGCTCATTTTATCAGGTATAGGAATGGCCCAGCCCGGATTCGATGAACTTGCAAAAACCCCTCCCATGGGATGGAATACCTGGAATACTTTCAGGCTGGATGTTAACGAGATCCTGATCAAGGAAGCGGTGGATGTTTTTATTGAAAAGGGACTCAAAGAAGCCGGTTATCAGTATGTTGTTATTGATGATGGATGGCAGATTGACAGGGATGAGGATGGGAATATCCTTTGCGACAGGGAGAAGTTTCCTTCGGGAATTAAACCCCTGGTAGATCATGTCCATTCCATGGGTTTAAAGTTTGGAATTTATTCTGATGCCGGTTACATGACTTGTGGCGGATTCCCCGGTAGTCTGGGCTATGAATACCAGGATGCAAGGACCTATGCTGAATGGGGAGTCGATTACCTGAAATACGATTGGTGCAATACCGGGAATCAAAATGCCCATGACAGCTACCTGCTAATGAAAAATGCCCTGCTCCAAGCAGGTCGGCCGATTGTTTTCAGTATTTGTGAATGGGGCTCTTCCCAACCATGGACCTGGGCTCCGGAAGTAGGGAATCTCTGGCGTACGACCTATGATATCAGGCCCTGCTGGGATTGTGGTGAGATGGTTATGTCAAGCGGTAAGTTGGTGGAGAATTTCATTGGATTCACAAAAATACTGGATCTTCAGGTGGGACTTGAAAGTTATTCTGGACCTGGCCACTGGAACGATCCCGATATGCTCGAAGTGGGCAATGGTAATTTGACATACGATGAAAATGTTGCACACTTCAGCCTTTGGTGTATACTTGCTGCACCATTAATGTTGGGGAATGATATTAGGAATATGTCCGACGAAGTGATTGGAATCTTAACAAATAAAGAAGTAATTGCAGTGAACCAGGATCCGCTGGGACGGCAGGGCAGGAAGGTCAGGGATGACGGGGATTTCGAAGTGTGGAGCAGGGAATTATACGATGGAAGCCGAGCCGTTGTCCTGTTTAACCGTTCTGAAAACGAAAAAGAAATTGGCTTCAACTGGAGTGAAGTTGGGCTGCCGCAAGACCTGAAATTTACGGTCAGGGATTTATGGAAGAAGAAAGATGTTGGAAAGTATACCAGCTCTTTTACCGGTATAGTTCCTCCGCATGGAGTAGTAATGGTCAAACTACATTGATAGATTTCATTCAAATTGATAAACTCAACAACGATGAAAAAATT
This sequence comes from Bacteroidales bacterium, assembly GCA_040880545.1. Lineage (GTDB taxonomy): Bacteria > Bacteroidota > Bacteroidia > Bacteroidales > M55B112. The sequence goes on from JBBDIE010000065.1 coordinate 22,830, forward strand.
ATTTCGCTTACGGTTGGTATTAATTGCTCTTATATCAGTGGTCGCATTTCACAGTTGTAAGGACTTATCCGATACAGAGTCAAAAGTGATTATTTATCCTGCCCCCGAGGAAGAAGTACTCTCTGAGGATTATACCCTGGAGGTTAATGGCAAGCCCGTGGATATTTATTTAGCTAAAATCGCTGAAGTAAAAAATCCGCAAAATTGGATGTTGCAACCGGAAGATGTCGGTGGACCCTACTCTTTCACTTATTTTGATTTTTCGGGTGAAGTCACAGTAAAAGTGACATCCCTGAAAAAACCGCTTGATAATCTGGTCATTCGTCCGTTGTCGGGCGGTATAGTTCCGGAAATCAATGGAAATTCAGCCACCTTTACCATGAATGAGCCCTGTAAACTTTCGTTTGAGCCTGATGGAAGGATTGAACCTCTGCTGATTTTCTCAAATCAACCCGAGATCGATCCGCCTGAAGAAGGTGACGAAAATGTTCTCTACTTTGGCCCAGGCATACACAAGCCGGATTCAATTGAACTCTCTTCAGGTCAGACGCTTTATATAGCTGGTGGTGCTATTGTTAAAGGTGGTATTGCTGTTTCCGGCGAAAATATAAAAATAGTGGGAAGAGGGATTCTATGCGGCAACGACTGGCCATGGAGAAAGGGCCCTGGAAGAATGATAGGTATCAATGAGGCTAGTAATGTAGCTGTAAATGATATTATTCTGAGAGGTTCCTGGAGCTGGACAATTCCTATCTACAACAGCGATTCAGTTACTATTACGAATATCAAACTCGTTTGCAGTAAAAACCCCAATGATGATGGTATTAATCCCTGTAATTCACAACGAATCTATATTCGCGATTGTTTTATCAGAACAGACGACGATTGCATCGCTATGAAAGGGATCCGGTTGGGGTCGGATAATGACAATGTCGAAGATATTGTTGTCGAAAACTGTTTGCTCTGGGCAGACAGGGCAAGAGTGTTCTTGTTGGGTCACGAAAGCAGAGCTCAATACATGAGGAACATAGTCCTGCGAAACATTGACATTCTGCATTTCAACATGACTCCTTTTCTGATTGAACCCGGGGAAGAGATGTCCATAGAAAATGTACTCGTTGAAAATGTAACGGCTTATGCTGATTATCCCGTGCAAGGCGGTGCTCAGGAATTTGACCTGATCTGTCTTCGTCCAATCGTTAATCAGTATATGCATAACAAAGTACCCGGCAAGATTTCCAACCTTGAATTTAAGAACATTTCTTTAACCGGTGAGGAGAGAGAAGGAAAGCACCCGATATTGGTTGCTGGTGCAGACCCTGAACACCAGGTAACTGACGTAACATTTGAAAACATTACATGGTTCGGCCACCAGCTTGATGAGGATTCTCCACAGGTGAAAATTAATGATCATACCGAAAATATCCGTTTTGATCACTCGGATATCAGGTAATTGTATGATATGAATGCACCCACACATATCAGCTAAAGAATTACGGGAAGAAATGCTTACCCTTCAACAATTTTTATCCAATAAATAAGGACATGAGAAATAAAAATCAGGTATTCTTTAATACATTGTTGGTGAGTATTTTTCTTCTTCCATTCCTGGCGGTTGGAAATGTGTTGGCACAAAACTATGGTTTAAACTCTCCGGACGGGCGATTATCGATTGTCTTTGAAACAACCGTGGATGACCTGGTCACTGAAGAAACTGGACAATTGGTTTATTCAGTCTCTTTCCAGAATCAACCACTCATCAATAGATCGGCTTTAAGTCTGGAATTCAATGATCAAAAACCCCTGGGAGAAGGTGTTAAAATTATCGGCACAGAAAAATCCAGTATGGATCAATCTTATACGCTTATTGCAGGTAAAACCAGCTTTGTAAATGATCATTGCAATACGATAACGATCCATTTACAGGAAAACGGAATTCCGGAGCGCAAACTTATAATCGAAGCCAGGGCATACGATGATGCAATCGCTTTCAGGTATATCGTTCCGGAACAACCCAATATGCAGGAATTTCAATTAACCAGGGAACGGACAGAATTTAAAATAAGCAAAGACGCAATTACCTATGCACAGCTTCTTCCAAATTTTGCACATAGTTATGAAAGTGAATATCTGAAGCTTCCCATTTCGGCATTTTCTCACCAGGGCAGTGTTGTGAACGATGCATTAATCGCGTTGCCATTGCTAATGGATATCCCGGGTGTGGCCTGGGTGGCAATCAACGAAGCAGATTTACATGGATATAGTTCGATGTATTTGACCAACCTATCCCAAAGCTGGGCCGGACACTGGCTTGAGGGCTTGCTTGCCCCTAAGTTTGAAGATACAAAGGTATGTGTTACAGGTACACTTCCGCTTATTTCTTCGTGGAGGATCCTTCAGGTTGGTAATGCGCCTGGAGACTTAATTGAATCCAACATTCTGACCAATTTAAATGCAGAGAATGTCATAGAAGAAACATCCTGGATAAGACCGGGAAAGGCTTCATGGAACTGGTGGTCCGGTAGTATCGGGCCTGATGGCGAAAGTGAATTTTCCACAGAAGGGATGAAGTATTACATTGATTTTGCAGCAGCTTCCGGATTTGAATACATGCTCATTGATGCAGGTTGGCAAGTCAAGGGTGATATTACCAGGATGAACGGAAAAGTTGATATTCCTTTGTTGATTGAATATGCAAATCAGAAAGGTGTAGGAATATGGATCTGGATTCATTATGATGATGCCGTCAAGCAAATGAGTGAAGCTTTTCCTATCTATGAAAAATGGGGTGTTGCCGGATTAAAGATTGATTTCATCGAACGGGATGACCAGGAGGGGGTAGAATTTTATTACCGTGTTGCGGAAAAAGCCGCCCGGCATCAGCTGATGCTGGATTTTCACGGAAGTACCAAACCCACTGGTTTAAGCAGGACTTATCCCAATATACTTGGTTATGAGGGTGTCGTGGGAATGGAAGTATCAAAAGGGAGTTTACGAGACAATCCAGACCTTCAACTTATGCTTCCCTTCACGCGTATGCTGCAAGGCTATATGGACTATACCCCGGGAGGGTTTATCAATGTCACAAAGGAAGAATTTGTGCCGCGCAGGAATAAGCCCATGGTAATGGGAACACGTGCGCACCATCTTGCAATGTATGTTGTTTATGAATCCCCGATTCAAATGGTTTCAGATCATCCCGGAGCTTATGAAGGACAACCATCTTTTCAATTTATAAAGGATGTCCCAGCCTCCTGGGATGAAATAAAAGTATTAAACGGAATTCCGGGAGAATTTATTACCATCGTCCGGCGCAAGGGAGATGAATGGTTTCTTGGGAGCATGACCAACTGGAATCCCCGTCAATTTGAAGTGCCGTTGGATTTTCTCGGCTCCGGAAAGTACATTGCAGAAATCTATAAGGATAGCCCGGATTCGGAACTTTATCCCCGGCATGTTTTGATAGAATATGAAACCGTAAGTAAAGGACAACATCTCAACATTAACCTTTCTGCGGCGGGAGGATGCGCAATACGGTTCAAACCTGAAAATTGAGTATCTGTAATCATAAGGCCCCCGGTTTACGGTAAATAAAATCAATCATTTATATAAAGGATTCTTCATCCAAATCATACCATGAGAATTGTCATTATCAACCTGGTCCTATTGTTTCTTTCACATCATATTGCATATTGTCAGGACAACTGGAGTATACTTCTTGGCCAGAAGACATACGTAAACATGAATCATTTACCATTATATAAATGGATCCCTGACGGACATATTTCCGTTCTGCCTGACGGAGAAGGACAATACATGATGTATTGGTCAGAATACAGCAATTCAAGAACAACAGGTGATTCACAATTTCCAGAAGATCAAAAGACATTGCAGCCGGTTGAGACGGTTTTTGGTGGAAGAGTCGGGAATGAAGGTCCTTCAAATGGTTACAACGACGGCGGATCATGGTTGATGTCAGTGCACAGGCATAACGGGGATACATTAATAGGATTTTATCATGGAGAATCACATTGGTATCCAAGGAATGGAGATTTTACTGCCTGGAAATCGATTTGCCTGGCCTACTCCTATGACAATGGATACACCTGGGAAGATAAAGGGCCCATTGTAACGAGCAATACGCCTAAACCGGAAACAAGAACCTGGGGAGGTGCCGGCGATTGCTGTGTTATTTGGGACTCAGTCAATAATCGCTGGAATTGCTATCACCAGGAACATAATATTAGGTTGGCGGTATCCTATGATCCACTTGGAGCACCGGGTACATGGAAAAAATATTATAGTGGAGAATTTAACGAGGAAGGGCTTGGAGGCAAGAGCTCTCCTGTCTCAAATCTTTCGAATGTTGGGGGAGCAAATCCCTCCGTCCATTGGAATACATACTTTGAGAAATGGGTAATGACGTATCACGGTTGGGATGGTGGTATTTATGTTACATTGAGCAGTGATGGCATACAGTGGGAATACCCGAAGAAGATCATATCTAAGGAAGGTCATAACAGGTGGTATCCAACGATCATTGGTGAAACGGATACAAAAGCCGGCAAATTGGCCAGGATCTATTATGCTGAATTCAATGCATCCGGCAGACAAATGGCAGCACGTGATATTCTCTTTGATACAATAGATTATAATATCGATTATGGGGCTATGATAGATCCATGGGAAGCTCAAAATGTTGGATCATTTAGTTTTCCTGGTAAAGCTGGTATACGCAATGGAATGATTACAATAACGGGTACTACAAATATCTTATTTGGAGAATACGATGCATTTTATTACATGTATCAAAAAGTTACCGGCAATGGAGAGATTAGTGCTAAGCTCACGTCTCAAACAGGTGTCAACAACATGGCGTATTCAGGAATCATGCTCAGGTCATCGTCTGCAAGTGCATCGGACTTTATCAGTATAAGCAGAAAATCACTGACCGATACGCTGATAATAAGCTATCGTGATGCAAATACCCAATTAAGTAAAACGAAAACTATTTCAGGCAACTTCAATTGGTTGAAGATTAAAAAAGAGGGTTCTGCTATGGAGCTGCTCTTTTCAGAAGATGGCATTTCATGGAATCCTGCATTTTCAGTTTTAATGGAATTATCAACAGACTTTATCGCTGGTCTTTTTACCACTTCCCATAATGAGAGTAATTTTTGTACAGCGACATTTGAAAACACCCTGGTGAATTTCAGGCTTGTTAACGTGGATAAAGTAAAGTCGGAAGCTATTCGCATTCATCCAAATCCGGCTATTGACAAAATATATATCACTATACAGAATGAAATAGATATGTATTCTTATACATTAATGGACATTTTCGGTAAGATATATAAGAAAGGCCAGTTGAAAGGAAAGTACTCCGAATTGGATATCTTAGATCTGTCATCCAGTCAGCTATATATCCTGCAGATTTTTGATGGCAATAAAGATGTACATGGTGCTAAAATATTTAAAAGGTGATCCTACTTTAAAATTTCTTTGGCAAGTGAAGTGCATTTAATTTTACGGACTTAATAAGCCATCTACTCATTTTTATACAGGTTCTTTATTGATCTGCTATGTAACTAATAGGTAAACCCAGTTCTAATAATGGATCGATTTTAATTGAACTTCACATATAAGCAAAAAATTATAACTTATAAATTATGAAACAGTTCATCGGCTTTTTTAAACAGAGTTTTCCCGCTACTTTGATGGTATGCTTTATTCTGTCAGCAGGAAAAATTGCCCAGGCCCAGGTGTCAAGTTCTGAAGAAGAATGGATCATTCCTACTTATACGGTGGAGCCGCCTGATAGAAATCCCATATTCTTTAAGAATGAAACTTACCAGGGGGCATCAAAGTATATTTACCCATATAAATTAAACGACGTTTTCTCAACTGAAAAAAAGGATCAGGCCTGGAAAACTTTAGTACTTGAAAATGAATATATTAAGTTATGTGTGACACCAGAGATCGGGGGGAAGATCTATTATGCCACAGACAAAACCAACGGGTATAATTTCATTTATAAAAACGATGTCGTAAAGCCCGCTAACATAGGCATGGCCGGAGCCTGGGTCTCCGGAGGCATTGAATGGTGTGTGCTGCATCATCACCGGGTTTCAACATTCCTGCCTGTGGACTATGAATTAACTGAAAACGAAGACGGAAGTAAAACCATCTGGATTGGTGAAACAGAGCTTCGTCACCGTATAAGATGGACTATTGGCATTACCGTTTTTCCCGATAAATCCTATTTTCAGGCCGAGGTCAAAATCCATAACCGGACTCCCTATACGAATTCTTTTTTATACTGGGCCAATGTGGCTGCGCACACCAATGAGAATTATCAGGTCATATTCCCTCCCAGCGTACAATTCGCCACTTATCATGCGAAAAACCAGTTTACGCACTGGCCTGTTTCAAGGGAAGTGTACCGTGGACAGGATTTTACCAGTGGTGTGGATGTAAGCTGGTGGGAGAATTCAGAATTTTCAGTCTCGTTTTTCGCACATGACCTGCAGGAGGATTTTATGGGCGGTTACGATCATGGAAAGCAGACCGGGACCATACATATAGGTGATCATAATATCGTAAAAGGAGCAAAACTCTGGGAATGGGGATCGGGTCGCCGCGGTCAGGCCACGGAAGCCAGGCTGACTGAAAACGCCGGACCATACCTTGAAATTATGGTAGGAGCGTATTCCGATAATCAGCCGGATTACAGCTGGATCAGACCTTATGAAGTAAAACAATTCAAGCAATACTGGTATCCGGTTAAGGATATCGGGGGCTTTAAAGAGGCCAATCTGAATGGAGCAGTAAACCTTGAAAAAAGGGATAATAATAAAGTTTTTCTTGGGTATTACTCTACACGGCTTGTGGAGAACGCGAAGGTCTTACTTAAGAAAAACAATGAAGTTGTGTTCGAAAAAACACTGTTAATATCTCCGGAAAAAACATTCGCTCAATTGATAAAACTCGACAGGGTTTCTACTATGACTGACCTGTATACGGAAATGATTGATTCTGAAACCGGTGAAGTGCTGATATCCTATCAACCCCTTGAACGGGAGTATATTGAAGAGCTCCCTGAAACAGTGGAAAGCCCCCCCGAGCCAAAAAACATAGAGAAAATTGAAGAATTATTTCTGACCGGCAACAGGATTGAACAGTTTTATAATACGCGATTAGATCCGATGGACTATTACAGGGAGGCCCTCATGCGTGATCCCGGCGATATCCGGACCAACACTGCTGTTGGAAATATTTATCTGAAGAACGGTGATTACCGGAATGCCAGAAAGCATTTCGCCAAAGCCATAGAAAGATTAACAGATGATTACACCCGGCCTTCTGATTGCGAAGCTCTTTACCTTCAGGGTCTGACATTAAAAGCACTGGAATTGTATGATGAAGCCATTGACACCCTTTACCGTGCTACCTGGGATTATGCATTCCATTCGGCTGCATACTTTGAGCTGGCAAGGATTTCTGCCATGAGGGATGATTATGCAAAAGCCATGGAGGAAGTAAACGCGTCCCTGGCTACCAATGCCAGGAATAATAGTGCACTGAACTTTAAGGCTGTCCTACAAAGAAAGCTTGGAGACTATAGCAATGCAACAGGGACACTGGAAACACTCCTCCGGGACGATCCACTTGATTTCAGAGCACTCAATGAATCCTTCCTGCTCATGGAGGCATCAGGAAATAAGACAGATGCAGCCAGTCAACTGAAAAAACTAAACATCTTAATGAGAGACTTTTCAGAGAACTATCTTGAGCTTTCAATAGAATATATCAATGATGGATTTCCCAATGAAGCTGAAGATGTACTTCATCGTTTTAAAGGAGAAGATCCGATTGTGAATTATTACCTGGGTTATCTATCAAATATGAAAGGGGACAGCACTGAAGCCAGTCGGTATTTTAGAACTGCTTCGGAACAATCAGTTGAATATTCTTTCCCTTTCCGCCTTGAAACCATTAGAGTGCTGGAAACAGCGCTTGAATATGATCCCTCTGATGCCAGGGCTTTTTATTACCTGGGAAATATTTTGTACGATAAGCAACCCAGGAAAGCCATCGGGGCCTGGGAAAACGCAGTCCTGCTTGATCCCCAATTGGCGATTGCTTACCGTAACCTGGGCTGGGGATATTATCAACACCAGGAAGATGGATTCAAAGCAATCACAGCCTATGAAAAAGCATTTGAACTTAATAAGGATGAGGCGATATGGTACGAAGAGCTCGATGCATTGTATGAAATGAGTAATGCCCCAATCGAAAAGCGCTTAAAATTGTTTGAGGGACAAAACGAAGTTGTAAGCAGGCGTGATGATGCTTTTGCACGTCAGATTGCTGTATTGACGCTCGCTGGTAAAGCAAATCAAGCCGTTGAGTATTTATCCGACAGGCAGTTCAGTTACCGTGAAGGGATCTCAAGGATCAGGGATATCATTATTGATGCCAACCTGATATTGGGCCTTCAATACATCGAAAAGAAGGATTACAATAAAGCTATTGAGACCTTGGGAAATGCACAATTACCTGAGGAAGAGGCAAGCAGCAGTAGCACAGGCAACAGGACCATCCAGGTGAATTATTACATAGGACAGGCTTATAAGGCCATGGAAAATCAAATAGAAGCAAGAAGGTATTTTACTTCATGTGTAAATATTGAGCCGGTCCCTTCCGGTTACATACGATATTATCAGGGAATGAGTGAAATGAAGCTGGACAATGAGGTTGAGGCCAAGGCTATCTTCAATTCCATGATTAAGGAAGGGGATACCCAACTTAACGAAAGTTCTTCCGTGAAGCCGGATTTCTTTGCAAAATTCGGAGATCGTGAGGCTGAAAACGCGAGGCTATCTGATGCATATCTGATCAAGGGTTTAGGTTTTAAAGGGCTTGGCGAGATGAAACAAGCAGCTGATAACCTACAGAAAGCAGTGGCTCTTTCAGCCAGCAATCTGATTGCAAGTGTGGAACTACAGTTGGAGTAATTTGTATTAGTTTCACTGAGCTCATCGCCAGGACGATTTCGGTTCATCTCCTTTTGCCTTTGCTCCGCGGAAATAGCTATGCTCAATGATGAGGGTTTCATTTACAAATAACATAGGGTTGAAATAAAAAGTAAGCTGCACAAAAGTATCAGTAATTATTAATGTAATGTGATTATGAAACGAAAAAATATTTTTTTTATCTTGGTTTGGATTGTTTTAAATGGAACAGCACAAGATTCTATTCAATCCTTTCAGATCTCACCCCAGAATCCCGAATCATTTCAATCAGGGATCATTCAGGCATACGAAGCCGGAAAAAAACAAGTAGTGATCCCATCCGGTGTATATCGCTTGCCCGAGCCGGACCGAGGACCATACATGATATTTAATGATATGGTTGACTTCGAGATTGATGCCCGTGGAGTGACCTTGCTGCGTACGGATCCTACCCGGGGCTGTATCGTGTTCAATAATTGTCGAAATGTGAGAATACGCGGGGTTACATTACTCAATGAAACTCCACCTTTTACACAAGGAACGGTGGTAGGTATTGATCCAAATGGCGATTGGTATGACGTCAGGATTGACAAAGGATGGCCCGCCAATTTTGATGATCCCAGGACTGGTGTTGCCAGTCCAAGAGGTACTATATTTGACCCTGAAACAAGTCAATATAAAACTGGAACGAAAGATTGCTTCTTCAGTAAAGTTGAGCGGCAGGGGACGGATCGTTTCAGACTCTTTTTTGCAGCAAATCAGAAACTTGATCCAAAAACCCATCCTGCAGTGGTCGGTGATTGGATAGCTTTTCGTGGCAGGGGAGAAACTGATATTGCAATCAATGAATGCAGTGAAATGTTTATTGATGGAGTTACCATCCTTTCTGGTGGCGGGTTTTGTATTCATGAAACTGGTGGAGAAGGAGGAAACAGATATACTTATACAGTTACATATGCCCAGGCACCAGCCGGGGCAGATAAACGACCATTGATGGCTTGTAATGCCGATGCTTTTCATAGCCGCAGTATGAGAAAAGGACCAATTCTCGAAAACTGCCTCTTTGAAGGTATGCAGGATGACGGGATTCCTATTCATGGTTCTTTCGCGCTTGTTGCCGAAGGAAATGGGAGCCAGCTAACCGTTTCTGGTGGCAAATACCTGCGGATTGGAGATCCGGTATGTTTCTATGACACAAATGGCTCTTTTGTAGGTGAGGCCAAAATCATTTCTATCGCTCCCAGAGAGGAATTTATGCCTGAATCCCCAATTACCAATCATCGTTTTACACGAAACAAAGACTTCATTCAAGTCACAATTAACAAGCACCTGCAATTAGGATTTCAATATCTGGTAAGCAATCCGGCCGCCAATGGGAGCGGCTATATCATCCGCAACAACATTATTCGAAACCACAGGGCACGGGGGATGCTCCTCAAGGCTGAGAACGGTCTTGTAGAAGATAACATCATTGAAGGTAGCACCATAGGAGGAATTATTCTCTCACCTGAAATATGGTGGAATGAAGCAGGATTCAGTAGAAATATTATTATTCGCAACAACATAATCCGGCATACAGGATATTCAACTGTCGGTTCTTCAGATCACCAGTCAGGTGCCCTAACTATTAGCGGCGGGGGTGGTGAGCCAGATCAGATTGTGCCTGTTTATCAAGATCCTAAAATCGCTGGACTCAGACCCGGCCATCGCAACATTCTTATTGAAAATAATACGTTCGAGGATTGCGATGGAGTGAATCTGATGATCGCAGTGGCGAAAGATGTAATAGTGAAAGATAATAAGTTTATCCGTCCCCAGCAGGAATTGAGTCATCGTGGTAAACCTTCAGGAGTCGATCCCACTGCCCTTATTTGGGTATTCAATTCTGAAAATGTTCATTTTGAGGGAAATACCGTTGCGGATGTAGGCGCATTTGGTGAAAAAATGATAATGGTCAATGATTTTTCAGAGAAAATTAGCGGGATCAAGGATGGCGTCACCGTCAGTTTAAAGCCTGATAAATAATCTTAATTTGATTAGGGTCATTCGCAAAATAGATTTGAAAATCAGACCAATATATCACCGTTTGCAGCATAGAATTGAAACATATCTGAATTTCATTCGTAGCTTACCTATCCTGAAGGTTATCTTCTGCAAGCCAAATCCATTGATGTGATCGTCTGATTGCCAGGGGTCTGCCAGTTGGATGCGTATTTTGCTTTTATGCTGAAATTGCCCGGATCACATCTTTGCCTTCACCTGGCTGTATAATCGTTGTATTTTTTCGTCCCGTGCACCGGAGGCATACACAATGTGGATGAAACTACCCTATAGCAGTAACCGGGAAATAGGCATGATGCTGGTTTTTGTTATATTTGGAGTTTC
>JBBDIE010000066.1:0-5425 GCA_040880545.1 Bacteroidales bacterium
TCATGTGGCACAAAACCCCCGTCTCCTGGGTGCCATAATGAGCCTGTCGAATTACAAGCCGAAGGATTGTAAACTTCAATCTATATAGCAATAGTAATGCACTCCTTTGGTCTCCCACTCTCCAAGTCACCCTGTCTCCACATCCGAAAGACTATAAATTCTATTCGCTAAAAGATGTGTATAAAGATTAGCTAAACATGGAGAGGGGGCCGGGGGGTGGGGTTCACGGAGTCAGAGCGAGCTCTTGGGTTGTAGGCAACAGGCAAATTATAATCTAAAGCGCCTGAGGTATCCTCAGGGATATGGATGACTGGCCCCCTGAATTTGATAGTGAACTCTTTGCAGGCAGGAGATTTACTGAACTAATCCCGATGAGGAACGAAATAGGAAAACATGTTCAGGTATTTAACCTGAACTACATGAACGTAAGGGTCTATGATCCGATGTTTGGCAGGTTTCTGAGTCCGGATCCTGTTGTTCAGTTTCCCGGGGTAGTTGCTCAATGAAAACATCCCTCAAAACTCTACAACCACCGGCTCCTCCGTATTCGTATACCGTGCCCTCACATTTTCAAATAGCCGGAAGTTGTCGTTATCGGGATCGCCGATTTTCACCGTGTATTCTCCTCCATAAGTGAATACTCCAGGCTGGAATGTGAATTCGGGGACCCTGACCGTATAAATGACCTCACCAGTGGCCTCTTCAATTACCTGGAAAAGCGGATATTTATCCAGTCCTTTTATTTCGTAAGTGGGAAGCCAACTGCGTATCGGTCTGTTGTAGTTATCCAGTATACTGATTGTTTTTGGCCATCCGGGGAACATACCATCTTCAATGTTTCGTGGATCGGCATCGCGTCTCCAGCATTCGAAGGTGATTTCGCCGGCTCGTTTATTGAATTTTATGATTCCATAACCCACGGCTCTGTTGTATAATGCTTTCGGTTCTTTGTCTGTTTCGACCGGATTTGCAACGGCCCAGACATTCATCCGGTTGCCGAAACCGTCAAAATATTTTCCTGTATACAGCGGAAGCCCTTCCTGGTGGTCCAGCCCCGGTTGTGGAGGGAACCATCGTCTTGGCCACAGGTTTCCCACAGCAGGAACGCAGAATGAGTATCCTGCATCATCCCATGTTTCAACCCCCATTTGTACTAGCGACCCCAAGTGCTGATCACCTCCGATCATGGATACAAACCCTTTACGAAGGGCTCGTAATGCCTTGTTTCTCGCGGTTTGTGGCCAGCCGTTTGAATCCATATCCCTGGCAACCCTGTAACCTTCCGGGATCACACCCGGTTGCGGTACTTCCAGGTTCGGCGTTCCGGCATCGGTGCGAAATGCCTCAGGATATGTGGCAACATTGGCAAAAATGGTCTGACTAACCGATACCTTTCCATCTGCATTTTTCCAGTCGGTGGTCCATGCATCGATAAATTCAAGCTGCCTTTCACCAAGAAGTTTTGCATCACTATTATCAAGCCCTCTTCCGCTGATATATCTGTTTTGTGCAAAACCGTTCACCACCCTGGCCTCGGGTAAAACCACAGAAGGGGCAGATTTGAATTTCCGGTCCTCAAGGATGGCAAAACTGATGCGGCCATAGTTTAGATCCGTATAGTAAACCGATATATCCTGTTCCACCGGGGTGGGGTCGAAGGGGTCCGGCAGATGGCTGGTCTGGGTGGCCTGGATCATATTAACCGTGGAAGCGCCGAGTTTGTATCCACCCTGGTCCTGTTGCCAATGATTTTCAAGTCCTTCGTAATGATCGGGATATACCGAGTCCGGTGGAAATGCAGGTGCGGCCCTGCCACCGGCTCCCCAGATATTTCCATGGTATACATCATGATCATCAGGAAGGTAGACGGTGGGTGTATTGCGCATTAGTTCTCCTGCCGACCAGAGGAACACGTACCATTTATACAGGTAATCCAGTTCGGTGTTTTCGGGACTGGTGAAATCGGGTAAGGTAGGCCTTCCCTCATAAACCTGATCACCTGTGAAGAACAGGATATCCGGCTTTTGCGCCATCACAGAGTTAACAAATTTTGTATGGGGGAACCAAAGTTGTTTCAGGTAATCGGTCTGGCTGCCGTTAATGGTTCCATCCATGTGTGAAATACCGGTGAACGCGGCAACCACGAGTTCCTGTTTGTTAACCGGATCTGCTTTGATCTCTCCCGAATAATAATAGCTCCTTTTCCTTCCCTTCACATCATTGAGCCGGTAACTCAACCTGTAACTATGGTCCTTACTACTGTCCCAGTTGTCGAAACGTACCGGGGCAATAAATCCGTCCCTGCGAATGGGTATCGAGTCGGCCTCGTTCCATGAAGGTGCATCCTTCTCCCTGGTCCATATTCGTACATACTGTTCATCTTCTAACCCCACCGGCGGAAGTTGGGCCGTTAACTTCAGTGTTCCTTTACTGAGTGTGTGCTGAACACCCATGAAGGGCCCAAACCGGTTTGCAGGAAACTCAACAAGGTTGGTCCCCTTCATCTTTAATTTACTGAACCAATAGGTATCCTGGTTAAACTCTTTTTCAAGGTGGTTGGCAGCAATGGCGATATTACCGCGCAGACGTTCGGGGGAGATCTTTGTAAGATTATTATGACTGATCCGCTTTTTTGTATGTAGATCAGTGGCTGATGCTGAAACAGTGTAACTACTGTCATTATTCAGGTAGATATCGATGTTTAGCAGAATACTGTCGGAATAGGGTTGTTGCGGTACCGATTGCATGGCCCCGATATGTTCCCTGTTACCGGTATTGTCCAAAAATACAACTTGTCCGTTTTCATTCACGGCAACAATAACCCCACCAGCAGTTCCGGAGGAGTAGTGTATCAGGGCACTTCCACGGTAATCTATCTTTCCTTCCCCGGCTCCCAGCAGAATTCCGGCCCAGCCATCGCTCCCTGTTTTTCTGGCTTCAGGGTTCACTCCAAGGGTTAATTCAATTTTTAATTCACCATAATTTTCACCTACCTGATGTGTAAGCAGGTGTACTGTACGCAGATTCTGTGTACTATTAACGCATTTTAGCATACCATCTTCGATATGCCAGTCTTGCAGGCGGTTAGCCCAGAATTCAGGGCCAACCCATACCCGGTCTGGTTGGTGTTCCCAACCACTGGTATAACTGGTGGCGGATCGATCACAGCTTGTGAATGTAAACAGGGTAACGACGATTAACAATAATATTGGGTTGGTCAACTTTTTCATAGGTTGTAATTTTTGGATGGCTAAATCTACAAAAACTGACGGTGACATTCAATGCAACGACACCGATCCACGGCTTTTTTTTACAATTTTACCAGTAAAACCTGATTTTTAACCTACTTGTTCAATTTTTCATGGTAATTGCATATTTTAGTTATTACAATCGGAGTGTCGCCAGGAATAGTTCTGTTGTGGTATGTCTATGGTGTAGTAAATGCATGAAAAACTAAAAAAGATTCTATTTTTGTGGGTCTGATAAGGAAACAATGATCATTCTTGGCATTTCTGCTTACTACCACGATTCCGCTGCTGCTATCATCAGTGAGGAGAGGATCATTGCCGCAGCACAGGAAGAGCGGTTCACCAGAAAAAAACATGATCCTTCCTTTCCCTCAAATGCCATAAAATATTGCCTGGAAGAATCGGGTTACCGGCTCAACGACCTGGATGCCATTGTATTTTACGATAAGCCTTTTCTTAAATTTGAAAGATTACTGGAGACCTATTACCATTTTGTACCCCGTGGGCTTCTGTCATTTATCACTGCAATTCCGGTTTGGGTAAAAGAGAAGCTTTTTCTGAAAGGCCTGCTGAGAAAAGAGCTGGCTAAAATTGAAGTTGTTGACACAAGCAAGATACCGCTGCTTTTTTCTGAACATCACCTATCACACGCGGCCAGCGCATTCTATCCATCGCCTTTTAAAAAGGCTGCCATACTTACCATCGACGGGGTGGGAGAGTGGTCCACCGCCTCCATCTGTAAAGGATCAGGGAAAGAAATTGAAGTATTGCAGGAGTTGCACTTTCCGCACTCGGTGGGACTGTTGTATTCAGCATTTACCTACTTTCTCGGATTCCGGGTGAATTCGGGGGAATACAAACTGATGGGATTAGCGCCTTATGGGTTAGCAGAAGCTGAGGAGACGAAAAAGTTTATTGAACTTATTCGCGATCAGTTGGTGAAGGTACAGGAAGATGGAAGTATTTGGCTCAATCCGCGAATGTTCAGGTATGCAACCGGATTACGAATGGTATCTGACAAACGGTGGAGGAGGTTATTCGGCTTTAAGCGCCGGGAACCGGATGATCATATAGAACAGTACCATTGCAATCTTGCGTGGGCGATCCAGCATGTCACTGAAGAGATCGTTCTGAAAATGGTAAAGCATACCGTGGAACTTACCGGGTTGCGTGAACTATGCCTTGCCGGGGGAGTGGCGCTAAATTGTGTGGCCAACGGAAAGATTTTGCAGAGCGGATTGGTGGACAACCTGTTTATACAACCGGCAGCGGGAGATGCAGGGGGCGCTTTGGGAGCAGCGTACGCGGGACTTCATCTCCGGACAGGAGCCGAAAGGAGTCCAACCCTGCCGGATGCCATGCAGGGAGCCCTTCTGGGGCCCTCATTTACCAATGAGGAGATCAGCAGGGTACTACGCAAATTGAAGGCGACATACATCAAGTTCGACAAATTTGATGAATTGACAGCTACAGTGGCCGATGCGCTTCACAACGGAAATGTGGTAGGATGGTTTCAGGGGCGCATGGAATTTGGTCCGCGTGCACTGGGAAACCGTTCGATACTGGGAGATGCACGAAACTCTGAAATGCAGAAAAAATTGAACCTTAAAATCAAATATCGGGAGAGTTTCAGGCCATTTGCTCCTTCCACGCTGGAAGAGGAGATGCATAGCTGTTATAACCTGACACAAACTTCTCCCTATATGCTGTTGGTTGGCGAAGTTCTGGAGGAGAGAAGGAAACAGCTTCCGGATAATTACGGCCGGTTACTTCCCATGGACCGGTTGTATATTGAAAGGTCCGATCTGCCGGCAATTACACACATGGATTTCTCCGCCCGGGTTCAGACTGTGAGCAGGGCTACCAACGAACGCTATTGGAAGCTGATCAGCCGGTTCAGGGAAAAAACCGGCCAGGGTACGATTATCAACACCAGCTTTAATGTAAGGGGTGAGCCCATCGTACATACACCCGAAGAGGCATACAATTGCTTTATGAATACCGAAATGGATATGCTGGTACTGGGTGATTTTCTCCTGGAAAAAGAGAATCAGCCAGCCGGTAAGAATTCAGTAATACCGAAACAATTTAAACCCGATTGAATATGAGTTTTATAAGTGATTTCTGGAAATACCTGAAGGAGAGGAAAAAATGGTGGCTGTTGCCGGTCATCCTGT
>JBBDIE010000067.1:0-1053 GCA_040880545.1 Bacteroidales bacterium
AGATCACCGCTGTAGCAGCAGGCATTCATTTTAGAAAGTTTCATTAATATGTACATGCGTACCGGATGACTCATGGCTTTTGCAAATGCTGCCATCTGGACGATGTCTTCGTCAATTTCCGCTTTTTCTTTAACTTTCTCCATAGGTGAATGCATCATTTCGTTATTTCACAAAATTACGAAATGATTTTTAGAAACGCACATAATTTTTCAATTCTTTAATTGCGTCGTAAAAGGAAAGTATTTGTTTTTAACCTTTGACACAGGAATAGCATTCAACCATGCTGAAAACTGCACATTCTTAATTGCCGAAAAATGTAAATTGTTATTTTCCGTTTACACCTACCTGCTTACTTTAAAGCGTTCATCTAAAGGCAGTTTGATAAAGTCTTTAATTTCAACCTTGCCAAACGCTTTATAAAGCGGGTTGAGAATGATATTATTTTCCAGGCCAACAATGGATGATGGCACCTTCAGGGCAAAGAAATTGTTCTGTTTTGCCAGGTTTGTAAAAATCTTCGTGGTACTGGATGAATAGGGGTATTGAAGCCATTTTTCAGGAAGATCATTCAACTCCTCAATGATGAAGTCGTCGGGAAATTCAATTTTCGCTACGAGTATTTCTTTTGGCAGGAGGGCAATATTTTCGGAGTGAACATAGTATTCAAGCAATGCCAAAGAAATATTTTCAGAACAGTAAACGGCACGTGTACCAACTTGATTCCATCTCCCCCCGACCTTCTCTGCTCCTATACCTGAAAGCGTGGAGTCTTTGTGTTTGAGGTTCACTACCCTGTATACAACCATTAACTATATACGTTGTATTTTATCCTGCTGATCTCGTTTTCGACCATGTCAAATCCAAGGCTGCTGTCCAATAAGTCCCATGGTTTTTTATTTCCCAACGCTTTTGAGGGAGTCATCAACCATCCCCTGAAATCTTCTTTAGAATCAAAGACTTCATGACCCAAACTAAATAATTTTGCTAATTCATAGATGCGTTCTGAGGTCTCCCTGTCATACACCGATTTCTTTTGCAAGCTACTGAGCGAGG
>JBBDIE010000068.1:0-19677 GCA_040880545.1 Bacteroidales bacterium
GTAAAATCAATCCTGTAAAAAGATGTGTATAAAGATTAGCCACGTGGAGAGGGGGCCAGGGGGTGAGGTGCTACGAGCGTAACGCAGAACCGAGTGCAACAAGCTCACGAATACCGCTGAAAATAAACTTTTCATGAGTATATCGGACATTAGGAACATCCATCAAAATAGAGTCTGTCAATAGCGTAGAGTGGCTGGATCATAATGTTCGAGATCAAGGCTTGCGAAGTCGGGAAATGCGCAGTTTACTTGCGTAAATGAGCAATTTCCCGACGAGCGTAACGCAGATATCGGACATTATGGACAGCCACCACTAATTATTCAATTCAATACCAGAGAGAATCAATACATCCGTTGTGTCCGTATTGCTCTTATTCAGATCCCTGTCGTAAATGAAGAAGGTATAGAATATGGTGTCATAGGTTATGATCGGATATTCGATGGTCACAGATACGGTTCCTGAAAGTGGTTTTTTGTCGAGGTATGGAATAATATATTTCAGATAACCGCCATCTTCTTCGGGTATTCTCACAAATTCGTTATCCTGGTAATCATGTAGTTGCATGAATAGGTTGTAACGCTGTGTATCAGGAAGATTGAAGCCACTGGTGTCTGTTGGTGTGTAAAGGCCGAGATTACCGTCGCCATCTGTAAAGCTGAAGTTCAGTTTCCCCATCAACACTTCCTGTTCCAGGTTGTTTGTACTGATGTACAGATAAAAATTTTCATAATAGATCAACGGAACATCCGGATATACCGGTTTTTCCTGGCACTGGTACAATGTGGCCATAAGAAAGATCAATATGACGGTTAATTTTTTCATTCTGAAAAATTACAACAAAAACCCTGCCTATTTTTTGCGCATATAGATCTGTATGGGGACCCCTGTAAAAACGAAGTTCTGCCTGATTTTATTTTCCAGGTATCGTTTGTAGGGATCCTTAATATATTGGGGAAGGTTGCAGTAGAATGCAAAGGAAGGGGTATGTGTCGGCAGTTGGGTAACATACTTAATCCGGATATATTTCCCCTTAATGGCCGGTGGATGGTTCGCTTCTATTGCTTCCAGCATTACCTCATTCAGTTTGGAGGTGGAAATTTTTCGTTTCCTGTTTTCAAAAACCTTAATGGCCTCTTCCAGGGCTTTATGCAGCCTCTGCTTTGTAAGTGCTGACACAAACACGATAGGAATATCGGTAAAGGGTTCCAGTTTTTTTCTTACCGCCGCTTCAAATTCTTTCACGGACCCTGTCTCTTTTTCAACCAGGTCCCATTTATTGATCAATACCACAACCCCCTTTTTATTCTTTTCGATCAGGTGAAAAATGTTCACATCCTGACCTTCAATGCCGATAGTTGCATCGATTAAGAGCAAGCATACATCGGCATGTTCAATGGACCGAACCGATCGCATTACGGAATAGAACTCCAGGTCCTCCTTCACTTTTGCCTTCTTTCTTATCCCAGCGGTATCAACAAGGATAAAATCATGGTTGAATTTTGAATAACGGGTGTGTATGGAATCACGGGTGGTTCCCGATATTTCTGTTACGATATTCCGGTCTTCACCAATAAGGGAGTTGATCAATGATGATTTACCAACATTGGGTCTTCCAACTACCGCAATTCTCGGTAATTCCTCTTCTTCTTTTTCATCCTCTTTTTCAAATCCTTCCACAACCTTATCCAGCAAATCGCCTGTACCGCTGCCATTGATGGATGAGATCGAAAAAACTTCGCCCAGGCCAAGTTTGTAAAAGACCGGGGCCTCCAGGTTACGTGCAGAATTGTCTACTTTGTTGGCTATCAGGAAAACCGGCTTTTTCACCTTCCGGAGCATCTGTGCTATGGCCTCATCCAGATCGGTAATTCCGCTTGTTACATCTACCATGAATACAATCAGATCCGATTCCTCAATGGCCAGGAGTACCTGTTTTCGAATTTCCTCTTCGAAGACATCTTCCGAATTGGTAATATATCCGCCGGTGTCTATAACTTTGAAATTACGACCATTCCAGAAAACATCCCCGTAGTGCCGGTCGCGTGTAACCCCACTAATCTCGTCCACAATCGCCTTCCGGGATTCGGTCAGACGGTTAAAAAAAGTTGATTTTCCTACATTGGGCCGGCCAACGATTGCTACAATATTTCCCATTTTGTTTTGATTACCTGTATCCGAAGTTTTTTAACTTCTTCTCATTATTTCTCCAGTCTTTTTGCACCTTTACATACATTTCAAGAAAGATCTTCTTGGCAAAAAATGCCTCCATATCCAATCTCGCTTCCTTACCAACACGTTTAAGTGAAGCTCCCTTATGCCCTATGAGTATGCCCTTCTGGCTCTCTTTTTCCACATAAATCACAGAGCGGATCCTGATAATGTTTTTCTCCTCCTGGAAGGATTCAACTTCAATTTCCACCGAATACGGTATCTCCTGTTTATAATGCACCAATATTTTCTCCCTGATCATCTCTCCCACCATAAAGCGTTCCGATTTATCGGTCAGCATATCCTTGGGAAAGAATGGAGGTGAAACGGGAAGTAGTTCCAGTATTCTTTTAAAAAGATTATCCACATTAAAGTTCTTCAGGGCACTGATTGGGAATATCTCCGCTTTGGGTAACCGCTCGTGCCACTGTGCCACCTTCTCTTCCAATGTGGCCTGGTCCGTCTTGTCAATCTTGTTGATCAATAGTAATACAGGTGCATTTTTCTTATTCAGTTTATCAACAAAGGCTTCTTCTTTCCGCGGATCTTCTCCCACTTCGGTGATAAACAGAATGATGTCGGCATCGGATAGAGCCGACCGGGCACTCTTGAGCATAAACTCCTGGAGTTTGTAATTGGGATCGAGGATCCCTGGAGTGTCTGAAAAGACCACCTGGTAATCATCGGTGTTTACGATCCCATGGATCCTGTGGCGGGTGGTTTGTGCCTTCGAAGTGATTATGGAGAGTTTTTCTCCCACCATCACATTCATGAGTGTGGACTTACCTACATTTGGCTTTCCAAGGATATTTACAAAGCCGGCCCTATGTTCACTGCTATTACTCAAATGCATTCATTTTCAACATTTTAATCTCCTTTTCAGTCAGGAACCTCCACCGGCCCCTGGCCAGGTTTTTCTTGGTCATTCCTGCAAAATATACCCTGTCCAGTTTTGTAACTTTATAGCCAAGGTGTTCAAATAACCTTCGTACGATCCTGTTTTTCCCGGAATGTATTTCAATCCCCACCTCCTTTTTATTCTCCTTGGAGGCATACGCGATGGCATCCACCTGGATAAAACCATCTTCCAGTTCAATTCCTTCAGCGATCTTTTTCAGGTCACTGTGAACCAGGTTTTTGTCTAAAAAGACATGGTATGTTTTCTTTTTATTGAACGAAGGGTGGGTCAGTTTTCGGGTTAAATCCCCATCGTTGGTAAATAGTAGTACGCCCGTGGTGTTTTTATCCAGCCTTCCAACAGGGTAGATTCGTTCCTTGCACGCCTGGCTCACCAGTTCCATGACCGTTTTTTTTGCATGGGGATCATCCACCGTGGTTACATAGTCCTTGGGTTTGTTCAACAGCAGATACACCTTTCTTTCATTACCCAACCTTTCGCCATTGTACCTTACATCATCATCCGGCAGCACCTTGGTACCCACCTCTGTAATAATCTTGCCATTCACCGATACCAACCCGGCTTCGATAAGCTTATCGGCCTCCCTCCGCGAACAGACCCCTGCATGTGCCATGAATTTGTTCAGCCTGATCTCTTCTGATTTCGCAGATTTCGGCTTTCTTTTCCCCGGGTTGTATTCCCTTTTGTTGCCCTTTCCTGCTCCTGTATCTCCTTCAAGGGTTGGTTTCCCGGCAGCCGGCCCTTTTCCGGGGGCCCTCTTTTTGTATGGTGCAGTTCCTGGCTTTCCTCCATCAGTGGGTCTCCTGGTACCAGGTCCCTTCTGTGTTGATCGCTTACTGTTTTGCTCTTCTCCCGCACCTTTTTCAGTTGCATGTTTCCTGGTCACGGGCCCTTTCCGGCTTGTCCGCTTGCTGTTTTGTGCCGCTCCCTTACCTCCTTCTGCTGCATGTCTCTTAGTAACGGGCCCCTTGCGGGTTGTCCGCTTATTGTTTTTTGGATTCTTCATGGTGGATATCTGATCCGAATTAATATTTATGGATTTCCGGATGAGTTTGCAAAGTTAAGATTAAATTAATAACTGAATTATATTTATATCTTTGTTTAACCTTAAAAAACAGATGTTTAAATGATCAATAATGAACCGCGGTTTATTAAATTCTGATGTTCATTAAACCATCTTCGGGTATCAGAGTCAAACACAGATAAAGTTTCTTAATTAAATGACTTTAATTACATCAATTTCCGGGATCAGGGGAACTATTGGGGGGATTCCGGGTGAAGGATTGTCCCCGCTTGATATCGTTAAATTCACCTCCGCTTATGCTATCTGGTTAAAGAAAAAAAGTGGTAAGACAAAACCAAAAGTGGTTCTGGGCAGAGATGCCCGAATTTCCGGTCCGATGGTTGAGCAAATAGTTTCAGGAACCCTGGCAGGATCAGGAGTCGATGTGATCAATTTATCACTTGCAACCACACCTACCGTTGAAATGGCCGTCATGGAACTTGGGAGCGATGGAGGAATCATACTCACTGCCAGCCATAACCCAAAACAATGGAATGCATTAAAATTGCTCAACAGCGATGGGGAATTTCTCTCAGAAGCAGATGGCGATATGATCCTTGCATTGGCGAGAAAAGAGGAATTTGAATATAGTGAGGTTGATGCTCTTGGTAACATTTTTGCTGAGACCGGGATGAATGATTATCATATTCAAAAAGTACTGGATCTTCCACTCGTGGATATATCAGCAATCAGGGCAGCTGGTTTTCGGGTTGCGATAGATTGCGTAAATTCGGTAGGGGGAACCATATTACCCGCATTGCTGAAAAAGCTGGGGGTGATGGAGGTTATTGAGCTGTATTGCGAACCCAACGGAGAGTTTCCGCATAATCCGGAGCCGCTGCCGGAGAATCTTACTGCTATCTCAAAACTGGTAAAAGAAAAAAGTGCAGATGTTGGCTTTGTGGTGGATCCCGACGTGGACCGGCTGGCCATTATCAATGAAGATGGAACCATGTTTGGTGAGGAATATACCCTGGTGGCAGTGGCAGATTATGTTTTATCAAAAACACCGGGAGATACTTGTTCCAATCTGTCTTCTTCCCGTGCACTGAGAGATATTACCGAAAAACATGGTGGCAGCTATTTTGCGTCTGCCGTGGGAGAAGTGAATGTAGTTCATACCATGAAGCAACATAAATGTGTCATTGGCGGTGAAGGGAACGGGGGAATAATTTATCCTGAAATCCACTATGGCCGTGATGCCCTTGTAGGTATCGCCCTGTTTCTCAGTCATCTGGCTACATCAGGAATCAAATGCAGCGAACTTCGTAAGAGCTATCCGGTTTACCAGATCATTAAAAATAAAGTATCACTTTCCGCCGACAGTAACATCACGGAAATTCTCTCCGCACTGGAGCTGGTTTTTGCAGATGAGCAGATCAACAGAACCGACGGACTGAAAATCGATTTTAAACATGGCTGGTTGCACCTCCGCAGGTCAAATACAGAGCCTATCATCAGAATTTATGCAGAAGCAGTCACTCAGGCTGAAGCCGCCTCGATGATAGAAGAGGTGATGAAACATATCAGCGAAATTAAAAAATGAGAAAATAATTCAAATAAAATATATACTTGTGAAAAAGAAGCCATTAATTGTAACCATCGTTATTGCCATACTTATTGCACTCCTGATTGTATATTCAATTTTTTCGGGCAAGGAAAAGGAGGTGATCCTGGAAACTGAGGTTCAGAAAGGGCGGTTTGACGTGACTGTTGTTGTAACGGGAGAATTACAGGCTTTGAATGAAACAGAGATCGACGGCCCTTATTCACTCCGGAGTCGGAGCCTGAGGATAAGAAGCGTGAAGATCCAGGACTTAATTCCAGAAGGGACCGTTGTGGATTCGGGCGACTGGGTGGCTACACTTGACAGATCGGAGGCCGACAATGCACTGAAGGATGTGATGGAAGACCTGGAGCGTCTTGAGACAGCCCTGATGCGTGCAAAGCTGGATACTACCATAGAAATGAGAAGATTACGGGATGAATTGATTAATCTGCGGTTTACCATGGAGGAGGCCAAAATTACGCTGGAACAGTCGAAGTATGAGCCTCCCGCAACAATCCGGCAGGCTGAGATCAACCAGGAAAAGGCAGAAAGGGCGTATGAACAGGCACGCCAGAATTATGCACTACGTGTAAGGCAGGCCCGGGGTGATATCAGGGAGGCAGAGTTGAACCTTATGCGGGAGCAAAGAAGAATGCGTGATATGGAGGAGGTGTTAAAACAGTTCGACATAACAGCGCCGGCACCCGGGATGGTAATCTATAAAAGGGAGTGGAACGGTGAAAAGCGGACCGCTGGATCAGAAATTAACTCGTGGGATCTGACAGTGGCAACATTACCGGATCTCTCTACCATGATTTCGCGGACCTATGTCAATGAGATCGATATCAGTAAGATAAGGCGTTCACAAATGGTGGCGGTTGGCGTCGATGCCTTCCCTGAGAAACAGTATACCGGTGAGGTTATCGAGGTAGCCAATATAGGTGAGCAACTTCCCAATACCGACGCCAAAGTGTTTGAGGTAAGAATTCGGTTAAATGAACGTGATTCAATACTGAGGCCCTCCATGACCACAAGTAACAACATTATCACCAAGGTGTATGTGGACGTTATGTACCTGCCGCTTGAAGCTGTGCATGCCAATGATAGCCTGACCTTTGTTTACACCAAAGGCAAGGAAAAAAGGGTGGTGGTACTGGGTGAATCAAATCAAAACTCCATCATTATCGAGCAAGGGCTCAGCAAAGGTGATGTAGTGTACCTTTCATCCCCAAAGGACCTTGAAGGTTTCAGCTATTCAGGCTTGGAATTGATGGAGATAATCCGTGAAAGAGAATTGGAGAAAAAGAGACAGCAGGAACAGGAACAACAGGTTCAGCCCCGTAACCGCAGCAAGGAAAGACCGGCCTCAGGACAGATTAGAAGAAATACTGAAAGCTGAGAATTATGAGTCGTTATTTTCATGATATAATTATTGCCATTGAATCGATTTTGGCAAACCAGTTGCGGAGTTTACTAACTGCTTTGGGGATTATTTTCGGGGTTGCTGCTGTGATTACCATGCTGGCCATTGGAAAAGGGGCACAGCAGGAGATTCTGGAACAGATCAAAATGGTTGGGGTTAACAATATTATGATCACGCCCATAGTCACTTCAGAAGAGGGTGGCGATTCGGAAGGTAATGGAGAAAAGGAAAGCAAAAAATTTTCGCCTGGCCTTACCCTGAAAGATGTGGACGCCATAAAGGAGATCTTACCCACCTTGAACAGGGTAAGTCCGGAAATTGCCATGAACTCCAGCGTTATTCAGGGAGGAAAGCGAGAATCAGCAAAACTGCTGGGAGTTTCCAATGAGTATTTTGAGATTTTCAACCTGCCCCTGGAGCAAGGCAGTTACTTCAACGACTACCAGGAGACCAATGGTATCCCTGTTTGTGTCATTGGGGCCAATATCAAGAGTAAGTTTTTCCCCAAGGAAGATCCCATTGGAAAATATATCAAATTCGACCGGGTATGGCTTCAGGTGGTGGGAGTTATGGAAAAGACAAATGTAAACCTGACCAGATTTGAAAACATCGGGGTAAACGTGATGAATGATAATATCTATATCCCTGTGAAGACCATGTTGTTGAGATTTCAGAACCGGGCCCTGGTAAACACCAGGAAGAATACAACGCAACGACGGAGTTATTTCATGATAAGTGTGAGTCCCACCCAGAATACATCACGTAATTATCATCAGTTGGATCGTATCATCGTTCAGGTTTCGGAGTCTACAGAATTGAATCCTTCCACCGATGTTCTGGCCAGGATGTTATTAAGGAGGCATCAGGAAGTGAAGGATTTTGAAATCACCGTACCCGAGCTGTTGCTGAAACAGGAGCAGCGGACCAAGGATGTTTTCAATATTGTGTTGGGAGCCATTGCAAGTATCTCACTGCTTGTGGGTGGTATAGGAATAATGAACATCATGTTCGCCTCTGTCATGGAACGGATCAAAGAGATCGGTACCCGCCTGGCCATCGGGGCCAAGAAAATGGATATCGTGGTCCAGTTTCTCGCAGAGGCTGTATTGATCAGCGTTTCAGGAGGACTTATTGGCGTTTTGCTGGGTGTGATTTCATCGGCATTGATCAATAAGTTTGCAGGAATTCTGACCATTATTTCTCCCCTCAGCGTGTTTATAGCATTTTTTGTTTCAGCCTCGGTAGGTGTTATATTTGGATATTCACCTGCAAAACGAGCCTCTGAAAGAGATCCCATAGAATCATTAAGGTATGAATAGCAAATTCAGAAGAGCCAGAATGAAATTGTCATTCGTGGCAGTATGTATAATATTTACAGCACCATTTGTTTACGCTCAGGAAGATACGGTCAGATTACATCTGACCCTCGAAGATGTAATCGATCTGGCGAGAGAGCAATCGCCCATGGCCACCATGGCGCGGCACCAGTTCAGGGGCAGTTACTGGGAGTACAGAACCTTTCAGGCAAGCTATCTGCCATCATTGAGTCTGAGCTCCACACTGCCTGATATCAACCGTTCCATAGACAAGATCGTGAAGGACGACGGAACAGAAGATTTTGTCTCACGGGCAGTTATGAACAGCTCAGTGGAGATGGAACTTTCGCAAAATGTAAGCTTCACCGGCGGAAATATATTTCTCAATTCAAGTCTGCAACGAATCGATAACCTGGGTGACAATCCCAATTTGAATTACCTGGCTTACCCGTTTACCATTGGCTTTACACAACCCATTAATGGCTATAACGACTTTAAATGGGAGAAGAAGATTGAACCGGCCAAGTATGAAGAGGCCAAGAAACAGTTAATTCATACCCTGGAGCAGGTAAGCAACAGGGCCGTGGGCTACTTCTTTGATCTCATCCTGGCGCAGATCAACCTGGCTATTGCAAACAAGAACTTTGCGAACAACGATACATTGTATAATATCGCAGAGGGAAGATACCAGCTGGGTACCATCGCCGAGAATGAACTGTTACAGATGGAGCTGAGTTACCTGAATGCGGGCACAGCACTGAATGCTGCCAACATAGACCTGGAGGTCAAAAAATTCCGGCTGCGTTCATTTCTGGGATACAGCGAAATGGTGGACATAGAGCTTATTGTACCCAGTGCCATTCCGGATGTGAACATCGAAATGGGACGGGCACTGCAGGAGGCAAGTACCAATAACCCTGAAGTGCTGGAATTACAGAGGAGGCTCCTTGAGGCAGAGCAAAATGTGGCCCGGGCAAAGGCACAGAAAGGGATACAGGCAAATCTGTTCGCATTGTACGGTATGAGTAAAAATGCCCAGGATCTGGGTGGGGTCTA
The DNA here is from genome assembly GCA_040880545.1 of Bacteroidales bacterium. GTDB lineage: Bacteria > Bacteroidota > Bacteroidia > Bacteroidales > M55B112. The sequence continues at coordinate 9,536 of JBBDIE010000068.1, forward strand.
TGTGGATCCCGAGGATCAGCAACGGCTTCGCATCGGGTTTGAGATCCCGATCCTCGACTGGGGCCTGGGAAAAGGAAGACACAAGATGGCCCAGTCGGCAGAAGAGGTGGTAAAAACAAATGTAATTCAATCCAGAAGTGATTTTGAACAGCAGATATTTCTCCAGGTTATGCAGTTCAATTTGCAGGACGACCAGCTGCGGATCGCTTCAAAAGCCGATACCATAGCGGAAAAGCGTTACGAAGTGACAAAACAGCGTTTCCTTATTGGTAAAATTGATGTGCTTGACCTGAATGTGGCCCTGGAAGAAAAGGATGTGGCCCGAAGGGGATATGTCCAGGCGCTTCGCAACTATTGGGATTATTTTTTCAGTCTGCGGATACTCACACTTTACGACTGGATCAACGATATAAAGCTGGAGCAAGATTTCAATGAGATCCTGCTGCATTAGTGCAGGTTATCCTGGCAATTACCATACCCGGTACTTCCCGGTTTCATTAAAAATATGTACATACATATCCCGGTCGACGGCTGTGAATTCAATATCCCGTCTGGACATAACAAGTTCCATGGTTTCAAGGGCTTTTTCTAAGGTATATTCACGCATCCCAGCCGCGCCGCCCCAGGAGAATGAGGGTACAAAATTCCTGATGAATCCCGAGCCAAAGATGTTGGCGCTCACACCCACAACACTTCCCGTATTGAACATGGTGTTGATACCGCACTTTGTGTGATCTCCCATGATCAAACCACAAAACTGAAGCCCTGTACTGATAAACCGGTCGGATGTGTAGTTCCAGATTTTTACATCTGCATAGTTGTTTTTCAGGTTGGAATTGTTAGTATCGGCCCCCAGGTTACACCATTCCCCTATTACCGAGTTCCCTAGAAAGCCGTCATGACCCTTGTTGGAATAGCCCTGGATTACCGAATTGTTGATCTCTCCCCCGGCTTTGGAAAATGGACCGATGGTGGTCGGACCATATATTTTTGCAGCCATTTTAACAGTGGATCCCTCTCCCAGAGAGAAAGGTCCCCGGATTACCGATCCCTCCATGATTTCGCTGTCTTTGCCGAGGTATACCGGCCCGGAAGAAGCATTCAGGGTAAAATATTCGCCTTTAAATCCTTCCTCTACAAACACATTTTCGCGATGCAGTACGTTGACTGTCTCACTGAGCGGGACTGACCTACGCCCGGCAGTAATAAGGGCATAGTCGGCCGCAATCTCCTGTCCGTTGAAGGTGAATATCTTCCAGGGAAAATCGATCAGTGTTGCTTCTCCGGTGTATTCTGCCGCCTCTTTGAGAAGGGCGGCGTCGTTCATGTTAAAGTTTCCCGCACCGGTTTTTAATGCCAAAAGGATGTTATCCTTTTTTAGCGCCTGACCAATCTTCAGTTGCTGAATTCTTCCCACAAGTGCCGGATCGGGCAGGAGTGCACCGTTGATCAGCAGGTTTGCCTCCGCAATGCTTGTTGTATACCTGGTTTGCAGGTAGTCGTGGGTGAGGTAGGAGCCCTTCAGCTTTAGCCGTTTTTCCCATTTCTCGCGGAGGGTTAATATTCCCACCCGCAGTTCAGCAACAGGCTTTGTGAAGGTTAGCGGCAGCAGGTTATCACGGTGTTGGTCGTCGAAAAGTATAAGGTTCATCACGAAAATTTTTATAAAAGTAGGATTAATTTATTTGTCTCATAGCCGATCGTATCTGTATTTTCTCCGGTTCATACCAAACAAATGGGGATGATTGGAGCGTGAAATTGATTCGCTGGGAGGATGATGGGAAAGAAAAGTGTATTTGAGTTCTTGAAAAGAGGTACAATTTAAGAGTCTGTTAAGACTTTATTATGTTCCCGGCACTATATTAATTGCGATATTGATTGGTAAGTGCTTGCAGGAAAACGACAATAGCTGAGTAATGCCCAACTGCAAAACAGTCATCGCGTACCTTGGTTTAAACGCTTACTTTTCAGGCAAGACAACATATCAGCGTTATTTTTATGACACTTTTTACAAACAAATATTATTTCTGTAAAAGATGATTACCACATTTCCCCGAATTTTTCCACATGCACTTTTCAACGCAGTAAAAACAGCCAGCTTAGCTTTTCTGTCCGTGGGTTTGTTGATGGTTTCCTGTTCAGCACCTTCATCAGATGACAATACAATGTACATTGATCCTACGATTGGTAATGTATCCCAGTTACTGGTACCTACCTATCCCACCATCCATTTGCCGAACCAGATGCTGCGGATGATCCCGGTGAAAGAGGACTATTTATCAGACCAGGTGGAGGCTTTTCCCCTGCATGTGCACGCGCACAGAAACCGGGGGCTTTTTCAGATAAAAGTCACTACCGGAGAGGTGGTTCCCTCTTCATGGAGGAAGAAAATGATTATCGACCACGATCTCGAGACAGTGCATCCCTGGCACTATTCAACCTATTTGATCGAGGATAATATCCGGGTGAGTTTTGCCCCCGGTCCCAGGAGCGGAATCTATAAATATGAGTTTCCCAAAAGAGATGGAAGAAACCTTTTGGTAAAAGGCTCCAGAGAAATGACTCTGGATGAGCATGAAGATGGAAGCCTGGGTCTTATGGATAAAATTAAATACACCACCCGGGGTATATTTTCCGAGACCCGTGAGATGAGCGTCTTTGTATATGCGGTACTTACAGACGAATCAGGACAAACAATCAACAATGTTGAAATGGAGGTTTCTGCAGGCAGGCTGACGATCACTGTTCCTTCAGATGCCGAATCCACGCTGTTCCTTAAATACGCAATATCGTACATCAGTGCTGACCAGGCAAAATTCAATTTTGATAAAGAACTGGGGCAGGTCAGTTTCGATCAATTATCCTCCCATGGAAAAGTAATCTGGGAAGAAACTGTAGGTCAGATCCAGGTGCAGGGAGGAACAGAGGCTCAGAAACGAACGTTCTATTCCTCGCTCTATCGCACCTATGAGCGAATGGTTGATATTAATGAATATGGACAGTATTACAGCGGTTACGATGGCCAGGTTCATGAAAGCGAGAGGCCTTTCTATGTAGATGACTGGATCTGGGACACCTACCTGGCACAGCATCCTCTAAGGACCATCCTGGATCCTGAGATGCAGAATGATATACTCAATTCCTATACATTGATGTATGAGCAGAGTGGCTGGATGCCCACTTTCCCGCAGGTACATGGGAATCATATGTGCATGAATGCCTATCATTCATCGGCCATCTTTATTGACGGGTACAGGAAAGGGTTGACAGATTTTAACCTGGAGAAGGCGTATGAAGGCGTGCGGAAGAACCTGATGGAGGGGACATTTATTCCCTGGCGGCAGGGTACCCCACGCAGACCCATAGATGATTTTTACCATGAAAAGGGTTATTTCCCGTCGCTACGGCCGGGAGAAGAGGAGACCGAACCGCAGATGGATGGTTTTGAAAAGAGGCAACCCGTTGCAGTTACACTCGGAATAAGTTACGATTTCTGGGCGTTGTCGGAACTCGCCGATGAGCTGGGCAAACCAGATGAGCATGAAAAATTTGCTGAAAGGGCAAAAGATTTCCGGAACCTATGGCATCCGGGACATCGCCTGTTCATGCCCAAAGATGAAGCAGGAGAATGGATCGAAATAAATCCAAAATCTGATGGCGGACCTGGATATCGTAATTATTATGACGAGAACAATGGCTGGACCTATGCGTGGGACGTGCAACACGACATCAACGGTCTGACTGAGCTACTGGGAGGGAAGCAAGCTGCGGAAGAGCGGCTTGACCAGTTGTTCAGGGAACCGCTTGGAATGAGAAAGCGGGAGTTTTATGTGCATGGTGCCAACTCCACCGGAATGGTCGGGCAGTTCAGCATGGGCAATGAACCCTCTTTCCATATTCCCTATCTGTTCAATTATTTCGGTGCTCCATGGAAAACACAGCAAAAAACACGCTTTTTACTGGATGTGTGGTTCAAGGATAACATTTTCGGGATACCGGGCGATGAGGACGGGGGAGGGATGACTGCGTTTGTCGTATTCTCCTCTATGGGGATATACCCTGTAACGCCCGGACTGCCTTTCTACACTATTACAAGCCCTGTTTTTGAAAAGGTAAGTATCGCTTTAAACAATGGCAACACATTCACCGTGATTGCCGACGGTGCCAGCAAGAGGAATAAATACATTCAGCGGGCATTTATTGATGGAGAGGAGATATTCAGTCCGTTCATCACCCATGAACAGGTAATGTCGGGAGCTACTTTGGAACTGGAACTGGGAGAGCTGCCCAATCGGGATTGGGGAACTGAAGGTGTCCTGCCGGAGATGTGAAATTTATCTCTATAGAGGGCTTTTTATGTTGTTGGTGCCCGCTTTTCGCTGTGTGTGTCTACCGTGTGAATGTTACTTTGCGAATTCTGTCGAGCTCCTTTTTCATTTCCGCTGCTTTTTTCGCCTGTACATCAATAAGATTGTTGCTTTCTGAGGGATCTTCAGCCAGATTGTATAATTGGGGTTTGAACGATTGCAACCTGTTCAACCGGTTCTCAGCCATGCCTTCGGGAGGAGTGTTGTCGATATATTTCCAGTCACCCATTCGAAGGGCATGCATCCCGTTCGCATCAGCAGTGACCATTTCCTGTCTGTTGGATGCAATTTTTTTGCCATTCAGAATATTTAGAAAACTGTAACTGTCAGGTGCAATCTCTTTTGATCCGGGCACCTCACCATCTGTTATTTCACAGACGGTTGCAAACATATCGATAAGGTTGATCAGTGCATCCGATTCGGACCCATCCTCCACAACCCCAGGCCAGGACACAATGAACGGCACATTGGAGCCTCCCTGGAAGATCGTATGCTTATCGCCTTTCAGGTCGCCATTGATCTTAAGGCCATAGTTGACCGCGGTAATCTCTGGCGCTTCCGGCCTGTTGCCCGGGATCTCCCCGCCATTGTCGCTTGTGAATACGATCAGTGTATTATCCATCAGGTTCATGTACTCCAGTGTTTCGATGATTTGCCCCACACTGTGGTCCAGGTCCTGGATGAAGTCACCATAAGGCCCTGCATCACTCATCGCCCGCATATAGTCAGAAGGAGTGATGGGGTGGTGAACCGCAACTGCAGCAAAGAACAGAAAGAAGGGTTCGTCACTGCTTTGCTGTTTGATCCAGTCTACAGATTTGTCAGTGAGTACTTCCATTACCTCTTTGTTGGTCCGTTGGGGCGCATCGTAACCCAGATACTGCGGACCATAGAAAGTCCTGGAATAGGGATGGACCTTATCACTCCGGATTCCATAAATATGGTCATTTTCAACAAATACCCCAAGCATGTCGCCGTGGTTTTGCGGAACACCAAAGTGATAATCAAAACCGAGATCAAGGGGGCCGGGAGACATGCTTTTGGTGTAGTCCAGGGGTTTCTCTCCATACCCAAGGTGCCATTTACCAATGACAGCCGTTTGATATCCACGTTCGTTTAGCCAGTCAGCAATGGTCATCCTATCCGGTTTGATCAGAAGTTCATCGATCGGATTTGTCACACCAAACTTAAGAATGGACCGCCAGGGATAACGTCCGGTTAAAAGGCCATACCGTGTTGGTGTACAAATAGAAGACGGTGTATTGACATTGGTGAAAAGCATTCCCGATTCTGCAATCCGGTCGATATGCGGGGTGCGCAGAAGGGATTTTTCTGCACCATAGGAATTCAGGCTTCCATAACCGAAGTCATCGGCCAGGATGAAAACGATATTGGGACTGGAGTGAGTATCCTGTGCATGCACTGAATCAAATGAAAATTGAAGTGCAAGAATACCGAGTATTACTGGTTTTATTGTTTTCATGGGAAAGTTGTATATGAATTAATAACTTGATTTTTCTATGTAATGCTTGCAGGAAAACGTCAATAGCTGCGTTATGCCCTACTTCAAAACGAGCATAACGCAGAACCGAGTGCAACGAGCTCACGAATACCGCTGAAAATAAACTATTCATGAGTATATCGGACATTATGAACATACACTAAGTAATTCTGCAAATTAAGAAGGACAGCATAAAAATTTCTTAATAAAAGATTAACATTTGGAAAGCATGGTCTGTTTCCTGAATTTTAAATTTTACGCTTTATCCTATCTCCCAATCCTGTACGACCAGATTTTAACAGCCCGGGCAGCTGTTCTTTCCGTTTCTTTACACGTATTAATATTTTATTAAGTGGAAATTATTCTATTCGCAGTAAATTATAGATTAAATAGCGGTACTGGAGTAAGGTTCCGTTACACCTCCGGGTTGTTCATGATACAATACGTTAGCGTTCCGGTGCAGAAGAACAGCCGGATTTCATAAAATTATTCATATGATAAAACAGCTTCTTTCACTGACAAAAATCTTTTTTCTGGTTTTTTTGCTTCAAGGTATGTTGACTGTACGCGGACAACAAGCTACAGGCAGCTGGCAGCTGTTTGACACCGATCATCCTGCAGACCAGATGATTGTTGCTATCCATATTGATGATGCAGTTGGAAGCACCGTTGACAATACGGGGCAGGAAGATGTAACTGTGGTTGTCCAACAGGCCATCGATCATTTATTTAACACGGGAGGCGGGACCATCTATTTCCCTGAAGGCCGCTATAGGTTTGATGGTTCTCTGGTAATAAGGGAATCTGTAAAACTGAGAGGTGATTTCAAGGTACCCGATGGTAGTGCCGTCACAGGTACATTGTTCGAACCAAGAGGAGGAAGAAACAATGCATCTGCTGATCCTTTTATAACAGTAAGGGGTAGTGCCTGTATTGATGGGTTCACCATCTGGTATCCTGAACAGGAAGCATCCAACATTGTTCCGTACCCTGTCACAATTTTGTTCGAGAGGAATTCAAATAACAGGTATCCGAAACACTGCACGACCGCCCGGTGCATTAACCTGGTTAATTCCTATTTCGGGATCGATATTGGCCTGATAAATACAGCGCTACCCATGTTGGCCAATATTTACGGATCGCCGTTAAAGAAGGGGATCCGTATCAATGAATGCTCCGATGTAAGCAGGATATTTGATATTCATTTTTCGCCCGACTACTGGGCACAGTCCGAATTACCGGGGGCTCCTGCCGAAAGCGGCCCTCATGCTGTATTTATGCTGGAACAGGGACATGCCATCGACTATTTGCGCAGTGATAATGGGTTTAATGGGTTTTGGTATATTCATGGTTATAGAACAGGAATGACATTGAACAGTAATTATTCTGCCGGGCCATTCTACAATCTCAAGTTTACAGAATGCGGCGTAGCATTAATACTTCGTTCGGTCAACCAGGTGCCGGCTTGTTTCACGGATTGCATCTTTGAAGGAAGCGATGCTGCATTAATACAAGATGGGATGACGGGTGCAGCCCAATTTAATACCTCCGTTTTCAGGAGCACATCCCGTACGGTTACATCCGGTGAACCCGGGATTTTTTCGGCCTCCCAGGTTACTTTCCATGAATGCATTTTCGACGCTCCGGCACATCTTTCCAATTATTATTCATTCTAAAAACTAAACCGCAATGCAAACAATTTTCAGATTCTTTAGAACAGTTTTGACCATGTTGTTAATCCTGGGCGCCTGTTCAGCATCCTCCACTGCTCAGCAAAGCAGCGGTAATAATCAGGCTGCCACACTTAAACTTATGACTTACAACCTGAAGTTTGCCAGTCCGACCTTTGAACCTTCGTGGGAGATAAGGCGGGAAATGCAACTCGATCTGATAAGGAAGTATGATCCGGATATCATTGGCACCCAGGAGGGACTAAAGGAGCAAATCGACTACCTGATGGATCATCTGCCCGATTATGTGGTAGTGGGTGAGGGAAGGAAAGGAGGAGACGATGATGAACATATGGCCATTTTTATCAAACGTGACAAATTCAGGCTCCGGGAACTGCAGAGTTTTCAACTCTCTGAAACACCCGAAGTGATAGGGAGCGGACCCGATGTAAATCCGCGTATGGTCACCTGGGTGCGTCTTGCCCTGGTAAACAGGCCGGTCAGGGGAGAGAAAGGGCCCTATCCCGAAGACTACAGGGGACACTGGGAAAACACTCGTGAATTCTACCTGTTCAACACACATTTTTTCAACGGACGCAGCGCAACTTTGTCAAGACTGAATGCTTCAAAACTGATCATGGAACGAATCAATGCACTTAATCGTTTCGGAGAATGGACCCCTGAACGCGCCGTCTTCCTGATGGGCGATTTTAATTGCCGCCCTGGAAGTGCACCCTATGAAACCCTGGTTGGCAAAAAAGATTCCGGCTTTAACGATAAGCTGTCAGATACTTCTGAAGGACATAACGAGATCGATTGGATTCTTTACAGGGGCCCGGTGAAGGTGTTACACTACGAAGAGGTGGATTACAATATAAACGGTATGTACCCTTCTGATCATAATGCCATTTACGTGGAATTTGAGTTTCTTCCGGATACACTTTAATTCATAAAGTCGTTCATTTTTTTTCCGGGGCCATATAAAGTATTGGATCGAACAGACAGACCAATGCAGGAGGAACATGTCCATGACTATTTTTCACCGGTATTAATTGAATATTAGGAGAAAATTATACCCGGTATTTTATATTCAAACTTAATCTTAAACTTTTGCGTTTTTTAGAATTTTTACCCTCATAACATTAAGCATGAAGCTATCACATTCAATCCTTATTCTATTTCCGCTGTTGCTCGCAGGCTGCAGTAACAAAACTCAAGAAGAGAACAAGCCTAATATCCTGATTATCCTGGCAGATGACCAGGGGAATGCAGATGCAGGATACCAGAGATCACCTTCCATTGTGTCAACACCGGCTATCGACGCAATCGCGAACGATGGTATAGTATTTACTAATGCTTATGCAAGCGCGTATGTCTGCGCACCCACCCGGGCCGGATTGTTGACCGGAAGGTACCAGCAAAGGTTTGGCTTTTACCGTGCCCCGGATTCAAGGGTCGGCATGCCTCTGTCGGAAGTTACCCTTGCAGATGTGTTGAAAAAGGAGGGTTATCGTACCGGTGTTTTCGGCAAGTGGCACCTGGGCCTGACAGAAGAGTATAATCCGGTCAACAGGGGATTCGATACCTTCTATGGCTTTTTAGGGCACGGGGGTCGTGATTATTTCGACCTGACACTACATGAGGATCCGGATGGTTTTCATCAACCCATCTACCGAAACCTGCAGCCCGTTTCCGATACGGGTTACCTGACAGATAATATTGCCAGGGAAACGGCAAATTTCATCAAGGAGTGTGCAAATCAGAAAGAACCATTCTTCGCTTACATGGCATTTAACGCAGTGCATTCACCCATGCAGGCCCCGGAGAAGGATATAGATATGTTCGACTCGGGCGATCCCCGGCGTGATATATACCTTGCCATGCTGCATCGTATGGACATTGGCATAGAGAAGGTGATCCGGGTCCTGAAAAAGGAAGGAGTGTACGATAATACGCTGGTCTTCTATTTCTCAGACAATGGTGGAGCAAGAAATAACAGTTCTGATAATCTTCCCTTCCGGGATTATAAACAAAGTGTTTACGAAGGAGGTTTACGGGTTCCGTTTATTATCTCCTGGCCAGACAGGCTTGCCCCTTCAACATGTGATGAACCGGTGATCTCCATCGATATCATGCCCACTATCTGTGCAGTTTTAGACATCGATCTTCCAGTGGACCATATTTATGACGGAAAGAACATCTTTTCTGTGATTGAAGATCATATAGAGGATCCCCTGCACGATCAACTCTATTTCGATGGTAATGACAGGTCCTGGGCAGTAAGGGAAGGAGCGTGGAAATTGCTGTTATCGAGAAGAGGCAATATGGAACTATATAACCTGGATTCAGATCCCTATGAAGAAAAAAATCTGGTTGATGAGCACCCTGGGATCGTAAAGGATCTTAAACAAAAATATACTAATTGGAGAAGTGAAATGGGAACTCCGATTGGAGGTAATTAGTTTTTACATTTTTATCTAAATGCAAATACGATGAAGACAACAGTAGTGCAATTATTTCAATACCCGGTATATCTCCTCCTGGCAATTTTGCTGGGAACAGTGTCCGGTTGTAAGGAGGATGAAGAACCCGGTCGTCCTAACA
>JBBDIE010000068.1:19777-32943 GCA_040880545.1 Bacteroidales bacterium
TTGCTGGGAACAGTGTCCGGTTGTAAGGAGGATGAAGAACCCGGTCGTCCTAACATTATTTTTATCATGACAGACGACCAGAGCTCAATCGTTCCCTTTCCGAAGGACAGTGAATTTGGTTTTGAAGATGGGAACAGGAAAGGGATACAGTCACATCCATTTGGTTTTTGTGGTGATTCCGAGGTTCATACACCCATAATTGATGATTTGGCACGCAACGGGATGATCTTCACGCGGGCATATGTGTCCAGTTCTGTGTGCTCCCCCAGCAGATATTCCATGCTAACAGGCCGCTATGCCGGCAGATCTGAAGGAAGGTCGTTCATGAGGCTACATCCCGAAGGGGAGATGACCCGGGTTGAAAATAATACCGAACTGGAAGAGCAGAGGCATAATCTGCCCAGGTTGCTGCAACAAGCCGGCTACAGGACAGGGTTTGTTGGTAAGAGTCACATTATTGATCACCATTTACTTGGAAGACAAAACTGGGAAGAAAACGGATTGATACCATATGACCAGGGGGCGGATCCGAAAATACCGGAAGTGAATGAAGCGATGCACCGGAACCACGGTTTCTGGTCGAATCGGATCATGGATTTTGGATTTGATTATGCAAACGGAATCTATGCAGCAAATTTGAAGGAGTTACATAACGACTCCCTGAATGTTCATAATCTTGAGTGGAAAAACAAAGCTGCTCTCGAGTTTATAGAAACGTCCGGAGATGAACCGTTCTTTCTCTATTACAGCGAAATGGTACCTCATGGCCCTGCTCCCTGGATCAACAGGAATGGGAAGTATATACATGGATTGGATGCTAATCCGCGATTTACAGGTGAAGGCTATGTGGAGGGTCCATTCGAAAACATGCCTGAAAGGGACAAGATACTGAAAGAGGTACAACAGGCCGGTAAAGATACTGACCATGCATGGTTAACATGGTTCGACCATGCCGTGGGAGCTGTTGTAGAAAAACTTAAGGAGCAAGGGATCCTGGAGAATACACTGATCGTAGTCTGCTCAGACCATGGGAATTATAACTTCGGTAAAACAACTATTTATGAGGGAGGAGTGAAAATTCCGCTCATGATTTATTGGCCGGGAGGAATCGAACCGGGACAGGTTTACGATGAATTGGTGCAGAACATAGATTTCGCACCCACTTTTCTTGACCTGGCCGGGGTTGACCTGTCTGAAGTGGAGGAGTTGGACGGTGTAAGTCTGAAGAACACATTCGCTGGTGACATCAAGCCCGTACACGATCATCTGTTCTTTGAGATCGGTTTCGCCAGGGGGGTGATGACAAAAGAGTGGAAGTACATTGCTGTAAGGTATGATGAGAAAACCAGGGAGGAGATAGAAAGCGGGAAGATTTATACAGGCTGGAACGGTCATACCTATACCAGGCCCTACTACATCAGGAACACCCACCTGGGGTACCATTCAGTGCTATTGAATCCTAATTATTTTCAGCCCGATCAGCTGTATGACCTGGTTAACGACTCCAGGGAGCAAAACAATCTGTTCGCAGAAAACCCAGAACAGGCAAAGAAAATGAAAGTGAAACTCAGGGAACTGCTCCAATCCTTCCCCAACAGACCTTATGGTGAATTTATTGAATAACAGTACGTTGTGCTAATGAAATTAAAACTTTATATACTTACAGGCATGAATTTAATTTCAATCCTAAAAATTGGATTTTTAACCGTTCTACTGGTGAGTCTGACCAGTTGCATGGAAGGGAGGCAGGATGAACCCCCAAACATAATTTTTATACTTGCTGATGACCTGGGTGCCGGGGACCTGCACTGTACAGGACATCCTTATGCCATGACCCCGCATCTTGATCGACTGGCCGACAGGGGGATTCGCTTTGAAAGAGCTTATATGGCAGGAGCGTGGTGCGCTCCAAGCCGGTACGGATTGATGAGCGGACAGTTTCCTGCACGCTATTTCGACAGGACCAGGAACTTGAGGCCTGAAGAGCCTACCATTACAAAAATCCTGAAAGACGCAGGGTACACTACCGCACATATTGGTAAATGGCATATGACCAGCAATACCGAAAAGGATATTTCACCGCGTGACTTTGGAATTGATGAACATTTTCTTACCAATTTTTTCGGAGGAGGGGATGTTTACACATGGACAAGAGAGGAGCGAAACCAGGAATACTGGCGGGCAAAGACAACAGATGCATATGTTGACAGGACAATAGATTTCATACAACAAAACAAGGCAGGAGGCCTGCATAAACCGTTTTATGTGAATCTCTGGATCTATCCCACACATTCATATATCCATCCCACCACCGAACAGATGGCCGTGTATGAAGGGCTTACTGTAGATTACAGTGATTTCAGCCCGCACCAGCAGGAATTTCTGAAGTTTGTGTCCCGGCATGGTGATATTGATCAGGCAATGCAGGCCTATTGTGCCGATGTGACCGCAATGGACCGGGCGCTTGGCAGGTTGTTTGCCTTTTTGGAGAGCGAAGGACTGAATGATAACACCCTTGTCGTTTTTTCAAGCGATAACGGGCCGGGTCCGCTGGCGACACAAGTGAACAACGAAAGCGTGGTAGAACGGTATGAGGAGAAGCCGGATCTGCTCAACAATGTGGGTTCAGCAAAAATATACAAGGAACGCAAGGTCAGCCTCCATGATGGAGGGATCAGGGTACCGTTTATTGTCTCCTGGCCCCGGAAAATTTCCGGAGGAAAGGTCGATCAAGTATCGGTAATACACGGTACAGACTATCTTCCAACGATAGCATCGCTTTGTGGCATCGATCTGCCCGTGGGAACCTATGATGGGCTAGATGTATCTGCCGCTTTCCTTGGAGAGAACATGGTACGAGATAAAGAGCTATACTGGACACAAGCCGGAGATGTCGCACTATTAAGGGACCAGTGGAAAGCGATTCTGAAAAGTGATGGTGAATTACTTTTGTATGACATTGGTAGCGATCCTGAAGAATTGAATGACCTGAAATCTGATCATCCGGATTTGGCAGAAGAGCTAAAAAAGGGCATCACTGATTGGCGGGTTAACATGAAATGAGATAATCAAAGGATTCCGGATAAATAAAATCTTTAAATCACGGGTATCTGCGATTAGGAATGAAAATGTTAAGATTACAATAAATAGGGTAATAAAATGAAATTTAGAAATGAATTATTCACAGTGCTTATTGGGGGCACAGCCATTTTTCAGTCATCGATGCTACAGGCGCAGGATCCTCCCAATATTATTATGTTCGTGATCGATGATACGGACAAGTACCAGGTTGGGTGTTATGGAGGTCCGGTATATACACCCCATATTGACCAACTGGCAGCGGAGGGTCTGATGTTCCATAATGCACATGTTAACTCCACGGTCTGTACGCCCTCCAGGTATAGTTTAACCACCGGAAGATTTGCGGGGCGCTCGGCATATGGAGATTACCTGGCGGATTATCCCGAAGGCAGCCAGGGACATCCGGAATTTAACGTTGGACTCGAGCATGATTATATGAATATTGGGCATGCGCTGCAATCTGCCGGATATACTACCGGTTGGGTAGGTAAATTCCACATTAATGCAGACAATACCCTTCAGGGAGGGCTCACATCCCAGGAAAAAACGTACCTGAAAAATGCCTCGCCTGACGATCCCGTGGCCACTGATCTTTTTAAAAGAGAAGAGCAGGCCTATCGTGAATACCTGGTTAACAAAGGGTTTTCCTGGGCGAAGCATATCTACGAGGGAAACCTGAATCCACCCTTTAAAGAGCATAACCTGGAATGGACCATTGAAGCGGCACTCGAATTTATGGATTCTGCCGGAGCTAAGCCATTCTATCTTCATTTCAATACAACATTGTTACACGGTCCCGACCAGAGTTGGGAGCGTAGTTTTGATTATCCGGCATATACCGGGGAGGGTTTAACTGACGGAGTGTTTGAAGCCAATATGCCCCCAAGAAGCACAATAATTGAAAGAATAGAGTCTAACGGCTATAACCTGAAAGATAACCCCGCAGGCATTACATGGCTGGATGATGGAGTCGGGGCAATTATGGATAAACTGGACGAACTGGGTATTGCAGACAACACAATTCTGGTAGTTCTTCCCGATCATGGTTCTGCAAATAAAGCTTCACTTTTCAGCATGCATGGTACGAATATTCCCATGATCATCAGGTATCCGGAAAAGATCGAACCGGGACTGGAATCCAGCTCCCTGGTGCAGGCGATTGACCTGGTACCGACATTTTATGAACTGGGAGGTGTCGATCTGCCCGAAGAGTACCATATCGATGGAACATCCCTTACCCCTCTTTTTAATGCACCGGAAACGAAATTGCATGAGAGTCTTTACTTTGAGTTGGGATGTGCACGAGGCGTAATTACCGACGAATACAAATATGTTGCAGTGCGTTATACACAGGACCGAATCAATTCTGTCCTGAATATCCCGGAGGATGAGCTCAAGGAGAAGGTTATTAAAGAGCTCATTTACCTGGACGGGCATATAGGAATCAGTACCCGAGGCATAAAATACAGTCCAGAGTACCTGAGTCCCGACCAGCTGTATGACTGGACCACTGATCCGGGTGAGTTAGACAACCTGGCAGAGGATTCTTCTTATCAGGAGGTCCTCGGGGAAATGCAGGATCTGCTCAGGGGCTACCTGGAGCGTTTTCCAGGCAGACCATTTGGGGAATTCGTTCCCGGACCAAATGCAACAGCTCCGGATTCCCAGGTTGTAAGTTATATCAGAAACATTCAGTATGCACTTAGAAATGGGGCAAATCTGGACAGGGAGGTGATCATTTGTGATGGGAATTGTGTAGCTGTAACAGTGGTCCCGGAAGATCCTGGCACCACCGGGTATTCACAACATGATAATCCGGTAAAAGTAATCCAGGGACCGGGCCACCTTTTAATTGGACCGGCAGAGGGTACTATGGCAATCAGTCTCTTTGATATGAAGGGAAGACAAATGTCTCATGAAGTGTACAATGATTTCGGGCAATTTGTCCTGAACACATCAGGGCATCATCCCGGACTGTATCTTTTAAAGATAGATGCAAAGGGTAATAAACAGTTTTGTCAGAAAGTGATCATCAATTGAATCAACGCATGGCCTTATTGCAAAAAAAAAAGTGTTCCGCAACTGCGTAACACTTTTTTTATTCTGATAAAGTAAGGGTATCCCTACTTCCTGGTATCGTAATGCTTTTTGTACCTGTTCATGAACTTATCCACACGACCTGCCGTGTCAACAAGTTTCATTTTACCGGTATAGAAAGGATGTGATGTATTGGAAATCTCAAGTTTGATCAGCGGATACTCAACACCGTCGACCTTGATCTTCTCCTTTGATGCCGCTGCAGATTTGGTAATGAATACCTCTTCATTTGACATATCCTTGAATGCCACCAATCTGTAATTATCCGGATGTATACCTTTTTTCATCGTCTACTGTTTTCTTATCTTAAGATTCTGTTTTCAAACGGACTGCAAAGATAATCATGTTTCACTTTTATACAAAATTATTTCACTTATCCTGTACAATACTTCCGGATTATTTCAAACCACTCCCTCAGGGAGGATTGTTTCGTCCACTTTTTCGGGCATAAACCGCCTGAACGGGATCTCTTTATTGATCATATACCTGTAGGTATGGTGCGTTTTTGCATGATATGCGCCTGTGGCTTTGTAGAGTGCGATCATTTTCGGGTTGAAATCACCCACCCATGAAAGTTCTACCTGTTTATAGTGCGGATTTCTTTCCACCACCTGCTTAAGTTGGTAGATGATGCCCGATTCCACACCAGAATTCTGGAATTTCGGAGATACCCCGGCCGCATTTCCCCGCATCCTGGTCATCACTTTACGTTTCTTCATGATCAGGAACCTGAGCTTGTTCCAGAGGTGCAATTTTCCGTTGAGGTGCCTGAATATCTGGTTGGCATCGGGCAGAAAAGTGAAAAATGCGATCGGTTCATCCCTGTTATAGGCAAACCAACAGAGTTCCGGATCGAGGATCGGTTTGGCTTTCTGCATCAGTTCATATATGGCATCGGGCTCCAGCGGGGTGAAGTCATCTTTGAGCAAGGGCCATGCTTCGTTGTATACCTTTACCGTATCGTGTACATACTTGTCGGCATTTTTGTATTCGAAGTGTTTGAAACTGTAGTTTGGCCGGTTATTGATCCATTCCGCGATCTTCCAGAACCGCTCTGGGAACGGTTTTTCTATGTCAATATGAAAGCTAAACTGCCTGTAATAGAGCTGAAATCCGTAATTTTCAAACAATGCCCTGTAATAGGGAAGGTTGTATGCCATTCCGTAGCCCGGTGGCTCGAAACCATGGACAAGGCAACCCCAGTTGGATTCATTTTCTCCGAAATTCACAGGACCGGTCATTGCCTCCAACCCCTTGTCCTTCAGCCATTCTGCTGCCGTATCGAAAAGCATGTTGGTAGCTTCCTGGCTGTTGATACATTCAAAAAAACCACACCCCCCACTCTTCACATAATCGGCTTCTGCTTTATTCTTTTCGTAAAATGCAGCAATCCGCCCAATAACCCTACCCGTACTGTTTACCAGTATCCAGCGGCATGCATCGCCCTGTTGAAAATGTACATTCTTTTCAGGATCGAATGCTGCTTTTATATCCCTGTCAAAAGGTATTACGTAATTGGGATCATCTTTGTAAAGTTGCCGGGGTAGATCCAGAAACTCCCTTTTACTTTTTTTGTCGTTTACTATTTTGACTTTCATAGTGATAACCTATTCAAGGCTGAACCAGGAATCCAATATTAATTTGTCGCGATCTGAATTAATTTCTGTTGCATGTACATATTCATTTTTTGAGGGAATGTATACGTAATCAAGCTCATAGGATTTTATATCCTCTACGGTTTCACTAACTGCATCAATGAAATACCTTATCTCTTCATCTGTCATTGTTGGATGTAACGACCACCTGATCCAGCCCGGCTTTTCCGACAGGTCGCCGCTACTGATCTTCTCCGTGATCTCGTTGCTCCGGTCATGGCTCACCTCCAATAGGTAGTGGCCGTATGTTCCTGCACAGGCACATCCGCCCCTGGTCTGTATCCCGAACCTGTCGTTTAATACCTTAACCATCAGGTTAAAATGGATTTCAGGATGGTAAAATGAGATCACACCGATACGTTCACGGGTATGATCAGCCAGGATCTTTACACCCGGAATGGAGTCGAGTCCTTCAAAAGCGATATCCAGCAGTTCCTTTTCCCTGGCCAGGATGTTTTCTACACCCATCTGCTCCTTCAGTTCAATGGCCAGTGCAGCCCTGATGGACTGGAGGAAGCCGGGTGTACCACCATCCTCCCGCGCCTCAATGTCATCCACATACTTATACTTTCCCCAGGGGTTGGTCCAGTCGACGGTACCTCCACCCGGATTGTCGGGCACCTCCAGCTTGTACATGGCTTTGTCGAAGATCAGAACCCCCGAAGAGCCAGGCCCGCCAAGGAATTTGTGCGGGGAGAAGAAGATGGCATCCAGCTTTTCAAGCGGGTCCTCCGGATGCATGTCAATGTTCATGTATGGCGCCCCTGCAGCATAATCCACGAAAATGAGGCCTCCGAATTCATGCATTAACCGGGCCATCTGATGAACGGGGGTTCTTATCCCGGTAACATTCGAACAGGCGGTGAAGGAGCCGATCTTAAATGTACGGTCCTTATACAGGTCCAGGTTTCGCCTCAGATCATCCAGGTCCACAAGCAGGTCCTTGTCGGGTTGTAATTGCACAACCTCAGCAATGGTTTCAAACCAGGAAGTATGGTTGGAATGATGTTCCATGTGGGTGACAAAAACAACCGGTTTCTCCATGTTCTTCACACAATCCCCGTCGGCGCCTCCGCACCCTTTCAGACTGAGGATACGCATCAGCTTATTGATCACTGCAGTCATTCCGTACCCTGCAGTGATGATTACATCATTGGGTCCGGCATTCACATGGTTTTTAATGTATTGGTGAGAATAGTGATAAGCCTTGGTCATCAGGGTCCCTGTAGTGGTAGCCTCTGAATGTGTATTGGCCACATACGGGCCGAAACGTTCCAGTATCTTTTTCTCGATGGGTCCATAAAGACGCCCGCTGGCTATCCAGTCTGCATAATGGATCTTCTGTTTTCCATAGGGCGCATCAAATTCTTCCCCGTATCCAATTATGTTATTCCTGAACTTTTTAAAATAATCCTCCAGCCCCGACATAAGATTTCATTGAATATTCATTGTTTAACCCATTCAAGTGGTGCATCCTCGCACAATATGGGATGTAAAGATACATACCATTTTGTAATTAAAATGATATTCAAACATGTTATCTAATTCCTTCCGGCAAACCGCGACAGCAGTCTGAGGAACTCAATATAGAGCCAGATCAGCGTTACGAGCAATCCGAAAGCACCATACCACTCCATGTATTTCGGTGCCGACATCTGCGAACCTTTCTCAATAAAGTCGAAATCGAGAATCAGGTTCATCGCTGCCACTCCGATGATCACCAGGCTGATGAGTATGCCAATCGGACCGGAACTGTGCATAAAGCCAAGGTTTAGGCCAAACATGCTGAATAAAAAACTGATGATATAGGCAAAGAAAACGGCACCTGTAGCCATCATAACGCCCCGCCTGAATTTCGGTGTTGCCCGGATATATCCTGAACGGTAGAGGAACAGCATGGTGAATAGTGTACCGATGGTGAGCAGGACCGCCTGAAACGGGATGCCCTGGTACTGCTGGTTGATCATGGCACTTATCCCGCCGAGGAAAAGTCCCTCGAGGATCGCGTAGATCGGGGCGGTGATCGCTGCAGATCGCGGTCTGAAGATAGTCACCAACGCCGCGATCAGTCCGCCGACCGCACCAATGATAATATAGGTCTGCACCCCTGCCGGATCCTGCCCGGTAACCATATTCCACGTGTAGGCCGCTCCCGCGATCACCAGTAACAGCAGGATGCCGATCTTGTTGATCGTGCCGTTGATGGTCATGGCACCGGTCTGCTCGCTTGTGGCGGCGGCCTTTTCAAATATTCTGCCCGTCATGGCGGGGTTGGATGAACGCATCATTCTCATTGCAATAATTTTTTGTTCTTATTGTCAAACAGCATGCCAAATGGTTTTGTTGCGGGCCGTCTGCCATTTTTGCAGAAAATAGCTACTTTTGGTCATGCGCAGAAAGCTGAAAATGATATACCGCAGTGAATTCTTCAGGAATGTGGCGACGCTCATGACCGGCTCTACGATAGCGCAGCTGATCGCGCTTGCGATCTATCCGGTGCTGACAAAGATCTACACCCCCGATGAGCATGGACTTTTCTCGCTGTACATGGGTATTATCGCGATCACGGGGATTATTTCCACCGGCAGGTACCAGCTGGCGATATTGATGCCGGCAGAGGACAAAAAGGCAGTGAACCTGGCGGCGCTTGGATTGTTGTTGTCGATCGGCGTGGGTCTGATCCTGCTGGTTGTTGTTGTCTTTCTCAGGGAACAGATCGCAGGGATGTTCAAGGTGCCGGGCATTGAGAAGTGGCTCTGGTTTGTGCCCTTGTCGACCATGTTGATCGGTTTTTTCCAGGTCTCGATTTACTGGCACAACCGGCACAAACATTTTCGACGTACAGCAGTGGGCAACCTGTCACAGTCGATCGTTAATTCGGGGGTGAAATTGTCCACTTCGGGAGTGGTGCCGGCCGGTGGCGGACTGATTTTGGGTGCAATAGCCGGACAGATTGCCGGGGCGGGCTACTTTTTATTCAGTTGGTTGCGGAAATTCAGGCTGCATTTCACAGGTATCTCCCGGGCGGGGATGAAGGAAGTCGCAGTGATTTACTACCGCTTTCCGGGGTTCAACCTGCCCAACAACCTGGTGAACAGCATATCCAACTCCATGCCGGTATTTCTTATAGGGGCCTATTTTGGAGCGGCAGAGCTGGGGTTGTACAGCCTGGGGTTTACGATGATCTTCAGACCGATGAACCTGGTGACCAATTCGATGGAGCAGGTTTTTTCGCAAAGGGTTATAAAAAAGTACACGGAGCGGATATCCATCAGGAAGGATGTGATAACGCTGATAAAAAGATCCTTTCAGATCGGCATCATACCATTTATGTTGGCGGGTATATTCGGACCGCTGATCTTCCGGACCATCTTCGGAGCAGAGTGGGAGGTGTCGGGGAGGTATATGCAGCTTCTGATTCCCTGGTTTTTCACAGCATTTATAGCCAACCAGCTTACCTTCATACCCGATCTTTTTTCGTTGCAGAAAACGGCTTTTCTGCTGAATATTATCAGGCTGGTATTACGGATCGGTGGGATGGTAGTCGGGATCTGGCAGCAGGATATCCTGCTGGCACTCGGATTGTTCAGTGCAGCAAGCTTCCTGGTTGTTGTTGTTACACTGTTCTGGTATATCCGGCTGGTACGGGCCTTTGAGAAAGATGTTGTTTCAGCGTCCAATACTATCGGTGGTCTGTAACCGGGCTTTAAAATATACTTGCTATTTTTTCAGGCGGATGATTCTAACTTAGAAAATTATTGCTTAAATTTGCATTCCCGAAAACGAAAGAACCACATAAATGGCGATCGGGGGCACGGCCTGAGATGTTTTTTTGAAGTTCAACAGGATATAGTGGTTCATAAAATATGGTGGTTGTAGCTCAGTTGGTCCCGAATTTTCCAGAAGCTTGCTTCAGATAAAAATTCGAGGATCCTCGAAAAATTAGGTAAATCAAAGATTTACAATTTTTCGGGATTAGAGCGCTGGATTGTGGTTTTGTATTAAAGTTCTTACAATGTAAATATTATGGTGGTTGTAGCTCAGTTGGTCCCGAATTTTCCAGAAGCTTGCTTCAGATAAAAATTCGAGGATCCTCGAAAAATTAGGTAAATCAAAGATTTACAATTTTTCGGGATTAGAGCGCTGGATTGTGGTTTTGTATTAAAGTTCTTACAATGTAAATATTATGGTGGTTGTAGCTCAGTTGGTTAGAGCGCTGGATTGTGGTTCCAGAGGTCGCCGGTTCGAACCCGGTCTCCCACCCCAAAAAATGAAGAACCGCTGGTACCTACCGGCGGTTTTTTTATGTGATGGAAAATAGAAAACGCAACCCGTGATCAGTTTAGCGGATTGTGGTTCCAGAGGTCGTCGGTCCCGAATTTCCCATAAGCTACGCTTATAAGGAAATTCGAGGATGCTCGGGAAACTAACCAAATTGGAAATTTGGAGTTTCACGGCATTCGAACCCGGTCTCCCACCCCAAAAAATGAAGAACCGCTGGTACCTACCGGCGGTTTTTTTATGTGATGGAAAATAGAAAACGCAACCCGTGATCAGTTTAGCGGATTGTGGTTCCAGAGGTCGTCGGTCCCGAATTTCCCATAAGCTACGCTTATAAGGAAATTCGAGGATGCTCGGGAAACTAACCAAATTGGAAATTTGGAGTTTCACGGCATTCGAACCCGGTCTCCCACCCCAAAACCTCCAAACATCATGTACCCCATGAAGTTTGGAGGTTTTTATATTTCATATTTCATCTGGTTTGAGTCTTTGTTCATTCGCTCCAGTTGAAGATTCCTGATGTACCAGAAGAGCGATCCCCCGGTAAGCATTCACTTTTAAACATCCGGTAGTTCGGGACTATAATCAGGATACCCTTCTTGTAACTGAGCAATTGATTATTTCGACCCAGTGGTTATTCCAGTGAAGGAGATGCAAATGGAAATGGATAGCTTGAATATCGCTAATTCGGGTACTATTAAACTCAAATTTTATATCAGATTTCCGATTGAGGAATAGTTTACTGAAATATTTGAATAATAATGTGGCGTTGAGAGTAATTGGGACAGTGAAATTAAACGACTAATCGTTCGGATAATATCCGAACATTTCATTAGCTTTGCCGTAGAATGATTAAAGCAAAATTGATTTGAGAATTATTAATAAACACATTCTGGGTAAATTGGTTCGGAAAAATCGAGGAAACTCGAAATTGGTGAAAGCTATTTAACAATTGATTTCAGAAATTGAGGATAGCAATTGGCAATCACCTCATGATTTAACGGAAAATCGACCTGATGCAGATTGTGTTTATGGAGGAGCGTTTTATTTCTTCAATATCAATATACATCGTACTTTGATAATGATTGAGTTTGAAGAAAGCGGCGACGCAACGATTGTTTGGGCTGGTAGTCATGATGATTACGAACTGACTTTTAAAAACAATCGTAAGGTAATTAGAAAATGGTTGAGAGATAATAACTGGATTTAAAAATTGGTAATCATGAAAGACATTCTTGATATAAGAGAAATTGAAAAAATAGAGAAATTAGAGAATGAGTATGATTTGGAAAAAGCATCAATACTTGAGCGTAAAATACGTTTAATGATTGATGAAAATCCAGATTTAAAACCTTTACGTAAAAAGCTTCGTGATTTGATTGAAGATTACGAAGCCAGGGAATGGTCTGAATTCGAAAGAATAACTGATTCACAAGTAGAGGAATCTGATAAAGCAGAGGAGATTGTTAATTATGAACAAAAGTTCATTCAAAAGCGAAAGGATACGATTAGAAGAAAACTTAAAGAGTATGATATGACCCAGCAAGACCTGGGATTGATCTTAGGTCATCCAAAATCGTATATGAGCGAATTGATAAATGGTGTATCTCAATTTACACTAAAGGATTTAGTAATTATTCACCGGATTTTAGGAATTAAGCTAAATATTTTGATTCCAACTTTCCTACAATCTGAGACAAGGGATAAAGTTAGAGAATCGATTAAGAAATTAAATAAGCCAAAACTCGGGTTGAGAAAAGCTGAATTGGCATAATAGCAATAAACAGGTATGTCGAAAAACCGGATCGCTATTCAGCATTTCCGGTAATCCGGCAAGCACGTTCAATTATAAATCGAGAAATTTTAGGCGTAGCTCTCCAGCAGTACCTCCAGCATTTTCTTTTCTGCAAAAGAGACCGAGGTACCCGGTCCGAAGATCGCTACTACATCGACAGTACAGTTGATAGTACCTGGAGAAGATATCTCAGCGGGCAGGCTTCTATCCCAGAGGAAATCTGTCCCACAGTTATGCAAATGTATTTTATTGATCAG
>JBBDIE010000069.1:0-1042 GCA_040880545.1 Bacteroidales bacterium
AATGGATACAGGATAAATTTAAACTCCCTAAACTCTGTGGTTAAAAAAAGTCCCTTACGGTGAATTCCTGCACCCTCTTACAGTTGCGTCAGCTCTAAATTCCATTCCCCCGCTTGCAATATTCAACAATTCCATTAATTTTGATATAGCTTTAACAAAACAATCAATTCTTCATCATTAAAAAACAACTCAAAAAATGAAATTCAAACTTTTATCCAATGGGTGGCTCATACTGGCAGCCCTAACCATCATCACCTTTGGCTGCGAAAAAGAGGATGAAATCCCCCAATTTGAAGAAATTTCTTTCGATTCAGAAGCGGTTCTCGACAATCTTCCATCAGCGCTGAAAAGCTCAACCGATGAATATGCGCAACAATGTGTGGACGATATCGAATCGGCTCTGGACATGTCCACCTTCATGGATGATATGGTACCGCCGGAATATGCCGAACGTACCGCAAAGAAAGCTTCGGGCGACACGTGGTCATGGACCGTCTCCGACGGAATGATGAGTTACACATTTTACTGGACATACCAAGAGGACAACCTCAAAAAATACTGGACCATGGATATCCAGTTCGGTGATAGTGAACGCTACAGCTACATCACTGCATGGGAATCCAAGGATGGCAAGCAGGGTGAAGTGATGTACAATTTTAACTGGATCTCCGCATACGACGGAAGTTCGGAAGATGATTACGAGGACCTGTTCTGGACATACAGTTGGAACATTGATGCATCGGGCAACTACAAATTTGTCTGGAATTACGACACTTCAGATCCTACCTACGATTACCTGATGCAATACGAGGTGGTGGTGAACAGCGACGGATCGGGGACCATCGATTACCTGTACCTTGATGCAAAATACTACCACATGGAGTGGGATACCGATGGAAACGGATCCTGGGCGTATTATTCAGACGGTAGTGAATACATGTCCGGCAGCTGGACAGTTTAGTTTGTAACTGGCCATAAAGTAGCGTGGTTGGATCATCGTATGAGTCCTTTTTTTAACCACAGAGGACACAGAGAGCAAGCT
>JBBDIE010000070.1:0-5162 GCA_040880545.1 Bacteroidales bacterium
CCGGATGAAAAAGCCGGACCTATATTCCTGAATTTCAGTCCATCGACCAATGAAGAGTCTATCTCTGCTTTCTGCTCCTGTCCAAAAAGTGCAACACCAAGGAACAGCAAAATAACGCTAATGGATTTCATAAATTTTTATTTAGGGATTCTGACAACCAACAAATTTAAAAAATTCCCGTATTTTTTTTGCTATGACGATAATAATGCTTTCAACTACGAAAAAAATATTCGACCGGTATCTTTATAGAACATGCCAACCAGTATATGAAATGAACAAAACTGTGTCTGTAGGAATATTATAATATCACCTGAATAAATGCATAAAACCGCTCAGTGATGTTTCAACCGGGGTATCGTTACTTTCAATGATATAAAAGTAGACTCCTTCGGGCACTTCTCTTCCGCCGGTGGTGCGGCCGTCCCACCGTATAACCGGCGAATCCGAGTAATAGACCTGCA
Organism: Bacteroidales bacterium; assembly: GCA_040880545.1. GTDB lineage: Bacteria > Bacteroidota > Bacteroidia > Bacteroidales > M55B112. The sequence continues at coordinate 462 of JBBDIE010000070.1, forward strand.
TTCCGCTTCGTGTAAATATCCTGAATGAATAGGTGTAATCTCCCGGCGTGGTAACTTCGAAATAATCATTTACCTGGTCCCCGTTGGGCGAAAAGACGTTGGGTATCAACAACTGTTTTGCCACCGGGATCATTTTGGTAATTGAGTCTGCACACCCTAAATTATCCTCAATGTGTAAAAATATTTCGTACATATTCTCCGCTTCAAAGGCATATTCCGCCTCTCTCTCATATACCTCTGAACCATCCGGGAACCGCCAGGTATAATCCAGTGTGACCCCGGCATTGGGTTCAAAGTAAGCAGGTTCAAAGTAATAATTGAATTCTGTTTCTGTGGCGGAGGTATCCCGGTAGATGAAGTCTGCATAAGGCGTCTGTCCCACTGAAATAAAATCCAGTCTCTCTATCACACGGGCGCCGTTGAGTACGCACCGGACAGTAAAAATTCCCGGCCGGGTATAGGTATGCGATACCTCCAAGACATTGCTTGCTGAAGTTCCGTCACCGAAGTTCCATATCACCGAAGAGTAATCTTCAGGCGCAGATGCACCATCCAGCGAAAAGAACACTTCCAGCGTATCACACCCGAGGTTGGTATCGGCCACGATATTTTCCTGGGCAAAAATTCCTGCAAATGCGATACTTAATAGTATCGTTATGTGGTATATCCTTTTTGTCATAACGTGGAATGCACTGTCCGCCTTCACCCATTTGTATGAGTCGGATAAAGTTATTAAAAAAAACGCTGTGATAAAATTAGTTATGGACATGTTATTATCATGTTCATAAAAAGCCCTTTTAATATCCTTCTTGAAGTGCTATTTTTACCTCCATAAAAACAGGAGGTGAAAATGAAACAGTACCTTGATCTGTTGGGGCATGTACTGGACAATGGAGTTAAGAAGGAGGACCGTACCGGTACCGGAACGATCAGTGTTTTTGGCCACCAGATGCGCTTTGACCTTTCGGAGGGATTTCCACTGCTTACAACTAAAAAACTTCATCTAAAATCAATTATTCATGAACTGCTCTGGTTCCTGAACGGGGATACAAATACAAAATACCTGAATGAACAAGGCGTGCGCATCTGGGATGAGTGGGCCGATGATAATGGGGATCTTGGCAGAATATACGGATACCAGTGGCGGTCATGGACCTCTCCTGAAAGCGGAAATATTGACCAGTTAAGCAGGGTAATTGAATCTATCAGGAACAAACCCGACTCCCGGAGGCATATTGTGAGCGCCTGGAATGTGGGCGACCTGGATAAGATGGCGCTGCCCCCCTGCCATATCCTGTTCCAGTTTTATGTGGCCAATGGCAAACTGTCGTGCCAGTTGTACCAACGAAGCGCCGATATTTTCCTGGGCGTTCCTTTTAATATTGCATCCTATGCCATGCTGCTGAAGATGATGGCAATAGTTACAGGATTACAGCCCGGCGAGTTTATTCATACACTGGGAGATGCCCATATCTACCTGAACCACATAGAACAGGTGAAACTGCAGCTCACCAGGGATCCCCGTCCGCTGCCACAACTGAGAATTAACAATCCCGGTCATTCAATATTCGAATTTAATTACGACGAATTTGAGTTGTTGAATTATGATCCCCATCCCCACATCAAGGGGCAAATATCTGTCTGACATGCCAAAAACCAGAAGAAACATCTCCATCATTGTTGCCATTGCAGAAAATAATGCCATTGGGAAGGAGAACAGGTTGCTCTGGCACCTTTCGGACGATCTGAAAAGATTTAAAAAGCTGACCACAGGGCACACAGTGATCATGGGACGCAATACCTACCTCTCACTGCCCAATGGCGCTCTGCCGGATCGCAGGAACATCGTGATCACGGACAAACCGGATGAGACATTCGACAGATGTATCATGGCTTATTCCATGGATGAGGCACTGGAGCTAGCGGGTGAAAAGGACGAGTGCTTTATCATGGGTGGAGGAATGGTTTACGGGCAAATGCTCCCCGTGGCAGGCAAACTCTATCTAACAAAAGTACACAAGGCATTTGATGCCGATACCTTTTTTCCCGAAATTGACTATTCGGAATGGAACGAGGTGGAATCAGAATTTGTGGATGAAGGGGGGAAGAATGAGTTTCCCCACACCTATTATTTATATGAAAGACGAGGATTGTATACCTAACCTGTTGTTAAATTGGCAAAAAGAACTTAATTTACGCCACAAACTAAAATCTGAAAAAATGAAAAAAGTACTGTTTACAGTTACGTTCCTGTTTTTCATCTCACTGGCCATCAACGCCCAGGCCGACAGGATCACCGGTGTATGGATCACCGCCAGTGACTCCTCTTCCGTAGAAATTAAAAAACATACAAACGGAAAATATATAGGTGAAATCAACTGGCTGATGGAGCCGTTGGATGAAAATGGCAAACCAAAAGTTGATGAGGAAAATCCCGATCCAACTAAGAAAAATCAACCAATTATGGGATTAAGGCTATTGAAAAGTTTTGAATATGATGGAAAAAAAGACAGGTGGGATAACGGAACTATCTATGATCCTGATAATGGAAAGACCTACTCATGCTACGGATGGTTTGAAGATGGAAACTATGATGTACTCTACCTGAAAGGATATGTACTGGGTATGAAATTCCTGGGAAGAGAAACAATCTGGAAAAGAAAGAACTAATATTCTGAACTACCACTACTAAACCTGAACTACGCAAACTACAGGTTTGCATGGAAGCAGTCCCGATCCCGGGGCTGCTTTTTTTTGAACCACAGAGTAATGAGAGCAAGCTCGCCCTTCCCTTATTCTGTGGTTCAAAAAAGGGCACGTACGATGAATTCAGCGACTAACCAGCCTGGAATTTGATTCTGAAATTGTACGTTTCCGAACGCAGCTGTTCAAAATCGACCAATAATTTTCAACTTGCTGCAGCAGTGAAAAACAGGTATTATATTGAATATGTGCTTATTAAAAGCTTTGGCACGTCAATTGTTATTCTAATATCAAACAAATCAAATACCCTTTTATTTTAATTTAACGGGTTAAGTAAAAGTTCTTTTTTTTAGGTTTAAGTGGTTAGTAAATAGGGGATCCATTCATGGGTCCCCTTTTTTATTTCATGTACATGTACCTGCAATCCCGGCATTTCGCACAACTACCGGTATCGCGTTGAGTTCCCTGGGCGATATCTGCTATTCATTGCCCGACATCACGAGGTGCCTGGTAACCAGGTATTCACTGATGGCAATTCGTTTGGCGTATTCTGTCAGGAAAAAGTAATACATGATCATCGGATCATTGATTTTATGGTCAATTTTCCATTGGTAGTGCACCTCCTCTGTAAAATCCAGCAACATCCTGATCTCTTCCCTGAAAACCGGATCATCAGTCTGTTCCAGCACAAGATCTTTGAATAATTCTGTCTCTTGAAGAAAGGTAGTTCCGAGACCGCCATTCTTTATTGCAACACGTGCAGCGTATTTGTTATCCTTTTTAGAGACCTGGTCAATACTTTTTCCCGATTCGTCGATCGCCTCCAGCAGGGCCTCACGCATCTGAACAGTCATTGACAAAGTATTCACTGCCTGTTCATGAATCCTATCAAGATCAGCTTGCCTGGCATCACCCAATGAATCGTCCGCCATCTCCAGCAACTTTCCTGTCCGTTCTTCCACGATTCCGGAAACTTTAATATTCTCCACAGCTGCTTCCGTGTATTTATCGATTATATGCTTCGACAAGTTTACCCTGCCGAGGAGGAGTACTATTGAGATTCCCACAAGCAGCATGATGAGGTATGCAGGGTTGAACTTCTTCCCGGTGGTCCTTTTAAAGACCTGAACAATGTACAACGGAAGAAAGCCCACCAGCACCATGATCAGGCTTAGTTTGAGCATGATCGAGGCCCCCGGCCAGTGCATGATCTTAAAGGTTGCCCCCGTTAATATGAATGCCAGCGTAAAGTACCCCACCACGGGGAATACCAATTTTGGCTTTTCTGTTTGTTCCTTATAGCTGAGTATGAAGTAGAGGGGCAGAAAAACCAATGTCACCATCAGGAAGCCGATGAACATGATGATACTGGCACCGGGCCAATGCATCATCTTGAAAAAAGCACCGAGGATGGTAAGGATGGAGCCTGTGAGCCCCAAAAAATAAGTGTTTGTTTTCATGCGTTGAAATTTTTTATCCAATAAAATGAGTGTCTGATGCTGAAGATCCGGCAGGACAGAATCCCCGATCTGAGACATAACGTTTCCATAGGAAGTTTCGAAGTCCTTTCCGGCTTCCATCTCCTCTTCTACCATACAACAGATGTGGTCCAGGATATCTTCCTGTAACTGCTCGTATGTAAGCCCCTTCATGACCAAGTCATGCCTGATTCTTGAAAAGTTCTGGTCGATGTATTCAGCATGCATATCAGGTGGTGGCAGGTTTTAGCACATAAGTCAATGTATTCACAAAATCAAAGAATTCATCTACTTTCTGCTGCGACCATGACCTTCCTGTTTCTGTAAGAGTATAATACTTCCTGACACGTTTACCGATGTATTCCACTTCGATTTGTATGTGTCCGTCGGCATCCAGTTTATGCAAAACCGGGTAGAGTGCACCGAATGTAAGTTTGATTTTTCCGGTGGATAGCTCTTCCACCTTCTTTGTAATCTCATAACCATACATTCGTCCGTTGTCGGCCAACAACTTCAGAAC
>JBBDIE010000071.1:0-5064 GCA_040880545.1 Bacteroidales bacterium
CTGGCATATTTTCAATTGATTTTTGGACTTTCTGTTTTGTAAGCATCTTTTTCCTATTATAACAAAGATAGCTAATTTATGGATTGCTAAATCGAAGCAAACCATTTGCTCCTATTCCCCTATAAGACGCTCCAGCCTTATAAGGCGTTCTTCCAAAGCCACTATCTTAGCCTCCTTTTCATGCAGTTCCCTTTGCTGCTCCTTTATAGCTTCTACAAGAACTGCGGTTAAATTACTGTAGGAAACACTCTGAGTACCGTCAGGTCCTGCCTTTACGAGTTCAGGAATCTGCGCATGCACCTCCTGGGCGATCAGTCCAATATGTACATCTTCATCAAAACCCGGTAAGGTTCTGGCTTCTCTGTTCCACTTATAGGATACACCCCGAAGTTTCAGCACCTTCGCTAATGCATTCTCAATGGGTTCAATTTCTGTTTTAAGCCTGCTGTCCGATCCCTGCCACGTACCTGTGGTATAGGCTTGTCCATGTACATACAGCGCATAATCCGGATCAGCACTTCCATTTATCCCTACAATACTATTGAAAGTCAGCTGTTTCATCGAAAAATCTCCCCAGATAAGGGGGGGGTCTGTTGATGAATTGGCAATATATAGTTTATTGCTTCCGGTTTCGCTTGACCCTGCACCATTTCCAATGAATACATTTGATGATCCTGTGGAATTCATTCCTGAATATGCACCGACAAATGTATTCAGATTCCCGCTTACATTTTTTTCACCTGAATAGGACCCTATGTATGTGTTCTGACTCGATTCACTTCTGTTCCCGGCATAAAAACCAACATTGGTATTTAAGACACCATGGATATTCGCACGTCCCGAAAAAGTCCCGTTAGAGGTGTTCGCCCATCCGTCTGTATTGTGCTCTCCGGCAAGGTTCCCGATATATGTATTGTCAGATCCGATTGTGTTGTGATATCCGGCAGAATTTCCAACGAAGAGATTGGTCCAGCCTGAATCATTACTAAATCCGGCATTATTACCGATAAACACATTCAGCGAGCCGTAGGAGAGATAATAGGGCTCATATTGTATCGCTCCCTTGTTATTGTAACCAGCATTTTTGCCAATAAAAACATTCTGAAGCCCCAGTGTATTGCTATACCCGCTTTGATATCCGATAAATACATTGTCACTCCCTTCTGTAAGATTTTTTGCAGCTTCGTACCCCAGAACAGAATTATACTTTCCGCTGCTAATATTCTCGCCTGCATTCTGTCCGATAAAATAGTTATCCTGGGTAAGAGTCATAAAATTGACAGTTCCTGATTTTGAATTATTATATCCTCCAACAGCAAATCCTCCCTTGACCCCTTTTGCCGGACTTTCATTGATATACATCCTTATACTGTCATCAGATATCCGCAGGAAATCACTTGCCGAGACTTTTGAATTGTTATAGCCACCAACTGCAAATCCACCCTTTACCCCTTTTGTATCCCCGGTGTTGATATACATTCGGATACTGTCAGGAGTTATTCTCAGGAATTCATTCTGTGTACCTTTGCTGCTGTTATAACCTCCAACTGCGAATCCACCTTTGACTCCCTTTATTTCTGATGTATCCACAAATACCCAGACCATATCCTCATACACCGCGAAAGCTACTGAACCATCGGAGCGTTTTACCTCAAACAGAGCTTCTCCCTCTTCCGCTACCTGATTCGCCTGAACTGAAAAATTGCCTGCAGCATTTTTTGCCGAATGGGCAAACCGGGCAAGAGGCACCATCTGTAAAGGAGAACTACCCATATCCTGGAATTCATTTTCTGCTTTTAGCAGTACATTCAGGTAATACTGTTCGTTTGACCAGTCAATTTCTCCAAAGGAGGTAAGCGTACCGGACAGGTTGTATCCTGCTTCTCCACCTATTATGAGAGAGAAAAGGCCAAACCTGTTTGTTTCAACATCCTGATCTTCCTGCCATACTATTGTTCCTGTTGAACTTCCTGACCGTACCATGCTTCTTATTACCAGAGACTGATTACTTAGCGGTGATCCTGATATATCCCTTGCAACAGCCTGGTACGTGAAGCCGGATTGAGGCTGACCGTAGATTGATGAGAAGGTACACAGGGCAACGATTACAAAATACCCCGAAACTCGAAAATTTCTTCTTAACGTTTTCATTGCTGTTCAATTTTGTATTTGTATTCAGAATTTGTTCAAAATATATCATTAAAATCAAATTGAATGCAGGGTACCATCAGGGTTTACAAGTAGAACTTTCACTGTTATATCACCCTTCCGAGGGTGATTGATGCAGCTTTATACTTTAATGTTAAGGGAGACAGCAATATAACAAATTATGATCACAATAAAAAATCAGCTTAAAACAAAGAAATATTTAACTTAACAAACTGCTCCTTTGGTACAGGAAATGGGGAGTATTATAGTCAGGCAGCATTTCGAACATTATTGTTGGCGATTAATGGAATGGTAACAGATGGTTAACATCTGGTTAATCAAACTTATTTAAATTGTGCAATGCATATAGGTTCAAAATGCATTTTTATCATCGAAAGGGATAGTATTGTCCCTGTATTGTGATGAAACCAACGATTGCCAAAATATTTTAATTGACCCCATGAACCCTTTACGTAGAAAGATTTCGTTACTCTCGCTCATTCTTCTTGTTTTTTCAGCTCATTCTCATTCAGCGAATATAGTTCGCCCCTGGCGCTCAACAACAGCGATTGTGTTGACAGGTGAAAACTTCGAGGTTTGGTTCAATGCGGATAACGGGCAGACGGTTCATGCCGTCCAGATCGAAGGTCCCTACAAATCTGTGAATTGTGTATTTTCTGCAATTTCAGGGGATTGGGAATATGATCCCTTATCAGGAAACCGGTACAACACTAAAATTACGGTGGAGGTACCAGTCGATGCACCATCTGATCGCTACGACCTGGTATTGAAAACTACCTCGGATGATGTCATTTCCTACGGAGGAGTGAAGGTTCTGAAGGAGTACAAGGAGGACTATTATATCATGCATATTTCGGATGGTCATCTTTACCAGTATGGGTATGATACAAATACCTTGCTGGCCAGGAAAACAGCCATGATCAACATGGCAAATATAATGGACTGCCAGATGATCATTGAGACAGGAGACAATATGTACAATGTCAGGAACCACCCCGAAAGAGAAGTGATCTATTTCCAGGGTAACGAAGAAGAGGGTATCATGGGAATGGCAGATGCCACGGCTGCTACTTTCCTGGTGCCTGGCGACCATGATGCACATACCGGCAATGACTGGCCACAGGCAACGGTCCAGGTAAATTCCGATTTTTTCAATGATTACTGGGGAATGCAGAATTCAAATTTCAAATATGGCAACGGCTGCTTTATGATGCTGAACAACGCATGGGCCGTATCTGAATCCAGTGGCGGCGTGCACCAGTATGAGGCCGATGATGCTGTGGCCTGGCTGCTCGGGGAGGGGACAGGCGGAAATTTCTTTGTGACAGCAGGGCATTGTTATAATAAGCTGCATGAGTTCATCGATGATTCACAACCTCTGGATCTCGTCCTGGCAGGAGATAAACACCATATCCGGACGGATAATCCTTACAGGTTCGATGACGGCAGTCCCGAGGTTGCCTATATTGCAGGTTCCATCAGGGATCATTTCGAGTTTAATTTGTTCCGCGTAAATAACGAAACAGGTACATACACTCCCGTTTCAGGAACAAATGCAGTAGTTGAGGTGCTGCAAAGTGGAAATCAGGATGACCGGGAGACATGGGTGCCGAATCTCACACTTGAATTCCTGAACGATAACGATGGCAGCTCCTTTGAAAATACTGCCACGATAACAAATAAGTTCGACTTTCCGGTCCTCGGGGCGAAAATACGGTTCATCATGCTCCGTGGATTTGAATTCAGGGTAGACAACGGCACCATCAGCCAGGAATTTGATGGCGATGCATACCGTGTAATTGATGTTACCCTGAATGTTGCAGCCAACAGTTCCAAACAGGTATATGTGGGAGATGCCGACCAGTGTCCTGATGATCCCGATAAAACCGAACCGGGATTGTGCGGCTGCGGTGTGCCGGAAGGGACATGCGAGACATCGGCATTGATCGTTAACAGCGGCTCAGGAGATGGCGATTATTATCCGTATGAAAGCGTGTCAATTGTGGCGGATGGGGCTGCAGAAGGGGAGGTGTTTGACTCCTGGGTGATCGTGTCAGGGGATCCGCTTATTGCGGAAACTGAGGACCCGGAAACAGTGCTGGTCCTGCAGGGAAGCCCCGCAGAGATTACCGCAACTTATGCAGGAATCCCGCTTGTGAATGAAGCCTCGTTTGTGTCCCAATTCATTCCGCCGCTGACACCCGGTGAAGATGCTACCGTGCAACTGACCATGCGGAATACGGGAACAACTTCATGGACAAAAGCCAGGGGATATGGGTTGGGAAGCCAGTATCCGCCTGATAATAAAACATGGGGTCTGGCACTTGTCGACATGGCCGCATCTGACAGCATCCTTCCCGGGGAAGAAAAAACATTCTACTTTGAAATAACGGCTCCGGCGACGGATGATGCCTATGATTTTCAATGGCAGATGATGCAGGCCGACAGCGGATGGTTCGGGGAGACTTCCTTTCATCAGATCATCAGGTTGACAAGCAGCAGTGCGTATCTGGACGACTGTGATCAGTCTACTGCCTGGAAAACATCTGGTACACTGCAGATGAACAGCACCGACAAAATGCAAGGCAGTAATTGCCTGGAGTATACCGGTGGTGGTACCGATGAATTCAAGAAAATTTTCTCTTCACCATATAATACCAGGGGATCGGAAGCGGGCAGTATGTTACAGTTCTGGTATTTTGTATCTGACGTTTCAAAATTGCAAGGATCCAACCAGGTGGAGTTGGGAAGTGCAGGAAAACCCGATACGGATGAATACAACTGGAGGTTGGAAGGATTAACCAACGGCTGGAACTATATACGCCTGCCGATCAGTGAAGCAGGAAAATTGGGAAATCCTGATTTAAGCAAAATCAACTGGTTCCGTTTGTATAG
>JBBDIE010000072.1:0-32195 GCA_040880545.1 Bacteroidales bacterium
TTGGAATAGCGTAACTCCACATTGTTAAGGATTCCTTCTTTTACCTCTATTTTTGGCTGATTGAATAGCGCCGATAATCTGTCAATATCTTCCTGCGGCATCTCGTGGTCTACGATCACAATGGCATTATCCAGGTCACCTCCCTTAATCAGGTTGAGTTTTGCCAACTGTTCCAGTTCATGCAGAAATACAAACGTTCTGCAAGGTGCGATCTGGTCCTTGTATGAATCCCAGCTCTCCAGTGTAGCATACTGGTTACCCAGAATTTCGGAATTATAGTCGATCAGTACATTGATACTTTGCATCTGATCGGGATAGGCAATGATGTGTACCCCGTTCTCTTCATCATAATACTCAAGCTTTTCCTTGAGTTTAAAATATCTTCTTTCGGCATCTTGTTCTTCGTACCCCGCCTTGTGTATGGCTTCAACATATTCCCTTGAGCTTCCGTCGAGGATCGGTGTTTCGGGTCCGTCAATCTCAATAAGCATATTGTCGAGTTGCATCCCTGCGAGGGCCGAAAGCACATGCTCGATAGTGGATACACGGGCACCGTTTTCCTCGATGGTAGTACCCCGTGATGTATCAATAACATTTTCGGCAAATGCACTGATCTCGGGTTGGCCGGGCAGATCAATGCGTTTAAACACATATCCATGGTTTTCTGGGGCAGGGTGGAGGGTCATGGTGACTTCAACGCCGGTATGCAGACCTTTTCCTTTAAATGAAAGCGATTTTTTTAGAGTTCTTTGCTTTTCAGCCATATACGATCTGATTTACGTCAAAATTAAAAAACGACGCAAGATACAAAAATTAGAATAACCGCTTATTTACGCCCCACTTTTAACAAATAATTTGGCAGTTCAGCTTTCTTGCCCTGTCTGGTCCGATAACAGCTTCAACTCATTCATTTTATTCTCCAGGGAAATAAGCTGTTTCCTCAGTTCGGGAAGTTGTCTGAACACGGCATAACTTTTATAAAAAGAGGTAAGGTCAAATGCAGGCGAGCCCATGATCACCGATCCTTCTTTTCTCACATCGTTCCCTATACCGGCCTGTGCCCCGATCTTTACTCCGTTGGCTATCCTGATATGCCCTGCCAGGCCTACCTGCCCGCCGAAAAGGCAATTATCACCGATCTTGGTTGATCCCGCAATGCCGGTCTGACCGGCAATAACTGTATTTTTTCCAATTTCCACATTATGTGCCACCATGATCAGGTTGTCGAGTTTTACCCCGCTGCGGAGTATGGTTGATCCCATGGTTGCCCTGTCAACCGTTGTGTTGGCGCCAATTTCCACATCATCCTCAATGACCACATTGCCAAGCTGGGGAATTTTGCTGTAGTTGTTTTCCTTATCCGGCACAAAGCCGAACCCATCACCCCCAATGACCACCCCCGAATGAAAAATGCAATTATTTCCCACGATACAATCTTGGTAAATTCTGACACCCGGATAGAGTATTGTATTGTTCCCGATCTTTACATTTTCGCCGATATAAACCTGCGGATAGATGTAGACCTGATCGCCAATGACTGCTCCGTCACCTATCACAGAGAAATCTCCCACATAGGGTGATTTCCCTAATCGGGCAGCGTTGCTGATGGAGGCCAATTTACTGATACCCGATTTCCTGGGCTTGTGCTGCTCATAAAAATTCAGAAGATTGGCGAAAGACTCATAGGCGTTATCCACCCTGATAAGTGTAGGTTTTACCGGTTTTTCAGGTTTGAAGTCTTTGTTGACAATGATTACCGATGCGCGGGACTTGTATATATGCTTTTCATATTTTGGATTGGCAAGAAAGGAGAGCGTACCGGGACGCCCCTCTTCGATTTTTGCAATATCATTTACATTTGCTTCAGGATTGCCTTCCACCTGCCCATGCAGGAATTCTGCGATTTTTTCTGCAGTAAAGTTCATTTAAGAATTGTATTTCGCTGTTGAGGCTATTCTAATTATAACGAAAGAAACAGATATCTATTGCAGTTACTCCCGGTTTTTAGGATAGCACATGTAAAATTTTTTAATTTTTCTCGAAAGAACGGATACATTCAGGATATCGGATACATCTACGATATCTCTCACACTACCGTCCTTTCCAAGGATCTTTATATTATCGTCAAGTTTTGAGTAAGCATGGTTGCTTATGCTTTCAGAAATCACAAGGTATGGTGCCAGCGTTACCGGAATGGAGAGATTGTTGGCTGCCCGGATCAGTTCTTTCTCCACCCGGACCCGGGAGAAAGGAGTGTTGCCGATCTCGATCCTGAATAATTTACGGTTCACAAAACCTGAACAGAGGTATCTGAGTACCGGATCCTTGTATTTACTCCAGACCTTTGCAGCGCTGATTATATCGTTATCATCCAATTCCCCGAAATGCTCCAGAAACGAAATCTGGCTTTCATTATTGAATTCCTTATCCCTGTTATACAGGAAGTAACGGAGTGCCGGAGTAGCAAACAGCTCTTCACCATTTGCCGCCAGTTCGCCGGCCCGTTTGAGCATCATAATGAGCAGCTGATCGGCCGCAAGCACCCCTTTGTGAAGGTAGACCTGCCAGTACATGAGCCTTCGGGCCACCAGAAACTTTTCTATGGAATAAATGCCTTTCTCCTCAACAACAAGCTGGTCATTGTATACCTCCAGCATTTTTATGATCCTGTCGGACCCCACGGCCCCTTCCGAAACACCGGTGAAAAAACTGTCCCTTCGTAAATAATCCAGGCGGTCCATATCCAACTGTCCTGAGATCAGCTGATACAGAAATTTCTTGCGGTATTTATTTCTGAAAATCCTGATGGCCAGGGTGAGACGGCCCCCAAATTCCCGGTTGAGTTGCTCCATCATTAACAGGGAGATCTCTTCATGGGTCACACCCCTGATCAATGTCTTTTCCAGGGTATGGGAAAAAGGTCCATGCCCGATATCATGCAACAAAATAGCAATACTGGCCGCTTCAGCCTCCTCGTCTGTTATCTCATGCCCCTTGCTCCTGATGGACTCAATGGCCTCACCCATCAGGTGCATGGCCCCCAAGGCATGCTGAAACCTTGTATGGTTGGCGCCGGGATACACAAAATGGGTCATCCCCAACTGCCTTATCCTTCTAAGACGCTGAAATAAAGGGTGTTCAATAAGGTGGTAGATGATCTCATACGGTATCTTTATGAAGCCGTATACCGGATCATTGATAATCTTGTACTTATTTACCGGTTTTGAATTCATGAATTACATGGATTACAGACAAAAGTAAAGGATAAAAATGAAAGTTTTCCAATAAGCTAAAAATTGTACTGGATTTTTGATAATTGAATGATTATTTGTACTTTTGCATGGTGTTTGATACGAGGAAGAAATTATAGGGGACTAATGTCCCCTATTTTATTGACAATATGATTAGTGAGAGTAAGGTTATAGAATTGGTAAACAGCAGGATAGATGGTTCTGAAATATTCCTTGTGGATGTAACCATGGGGCAGGCAAATGATATCCGCGTGTTAGTTGATACTATGGAAGGGGTGCGGATCGAGGCATGTGCAGAATTATCTCGCTGGTTAAATACTGAACTATACAAGATTGATGAAAACTTCAGCCTGGAAGTTTCTTCACCGGGATTGGGGTCGCCGTTGGTAAAGATGCAACAATATAAAAAAAATATTGGTCGTGATGTTGAAGTTATTTTTAACGATGGTAAGAAGAAAAAGGGAAAGCTGACGGAGGTTGACGAGGCGGGAATTACACTGGAGACCACGGAGAAGTTATTGTCGGGGGGAAGTCAGAAGAAGAAGAAACATGTACAGGTTACAAAAGAATTTGATTTTAAGGACATTAAGTCCACTAAAATTGTTATAGAATTTTAAAGTATTGATGGCGTAAAAATGGAAAATCTGAATTTATTTGATACGTTTTCTGAATTCAAGGAACTGAAGAATATTGACAGGGTCACTATGATGAGTGTACTGGAAGATGTATTCAGAAGCTTGTTGCAGAAAAATTATGGATCTGATGAAAATTTCGACATTATCATTAACATTGACAAAGGCGATTTTGAGATATGGAGGAATCGGGAGGTAGTTGAAGATGGAGAAATTGAAGATCCGAATCTTCAGATCACGCTGTCGCAGGCGAAATTGATCGATGAGGATTACGAGGTAGGAGAAGAGGTTTCGGATGAGGTGAAGATGAAAGATTTTGGCCGCAGGTCCATTCTTTCACTCAGGCAAAACCTTTCTGCAAGGATCCTGGAACTGGAAAAAAATTCGGTCTTTTTGAAATACAAGGACCGGACCGGAGAAATTGTTACAGGAGAGGTTTACCAGATATGGAAACGTGAGATCCTGGTACTCGATGATGAGGGCAATGAACTGATCCTGCCCAAGGCAGAGCAGATTCCGTCCGACTATTTCAGGAAAGGGGATACCCTGCGGGCTGTTGTGATTGCCGTGGAAATGCGTAACGCGAATCCTTTGATCTCGCTTTCCAGGACATCTCCCATGTTTCTTGAACGCTTGTTTGAACTGGAGGTTCCGGAGATCTTTGACGGACTGATAACCATTAAGAAAATTGTACGGGTACCGGGAGAACGGGCAAAGGTGGCAGTGGAGTCCTATGATGAACGCATTGATCCGGTTGGTGCCTGTGTGGGCATGAAAGGTTCAAGGATTCACGGGATTGTTCGGGAACTTAGAAATGAAAACATTGATGTAATCAATTTTACCAATAACCTGAATCTGTTTATTTCAAGGTCGTTGAGCCCGGCGAAAATCACATCCATTAAATTGAATGATGAAGAGAAGAGAGCAGAGGTTTATCTTCAGCCAAAGGAGGTATCCCTTGCAATTGGTAAAGGGGGTCTGAATATCAAACTGGCCAGTCAGCTTACAGGTTACGAGATCGATGTATATCGTGAAATGAATGAGGAAGATGATGAAGATGTGAGCCTGGAAGAATTTGCAGATGAAATTGAAGGATGGGTGCTGGATGAATTGAAAGCCATCGGATGCGACACTGCAAAGTCGGTATTGAATCTGACAATTTCAGACCTTGTGAAACGAACAGACCTCGAGGAAGAGACCATTCGAGAGGTGATGAAGGTTTTAAATGAAGAATTTGAATAAGAGCAACTTGTTAAAGTAAGTTGTTTATATTAAATACGTTGTATGGCAGAAATAAAGGCGACAAGATTAAGTAAGGCAGCCAGGGAGTTTAATGTTGGGATATCCACAATCGTGGATTTTCTGCAAAAAAAGGGTCATGGCGTAGACCCGAATCCCAACACAAAGCTGGAACCCGAACTGTATGATTTACTGGTTGATGAATATAGCAGTGACCTTAATGTAAAGAAGGATGCAGACAAGCTCACCATGAAAGCCTTCAGGGAGAAAACTGCACAAGAGGAGGCGACAACAGAACCGGAAAAGGACAATTCTTCCGAAGAACCTGAATTGCTGATCACTGACAATACAACAAAATCTGCCGAAAAGAAAGTTGAAGATAAGAAAGAGATACCTGAACCGGTCGAAAAAGTGCCGGAAGAACCAAAACCGGTAACTGAAGATAAAAAGCAGGAAGAAGGTATTGAGAATAAAGAAGAGAAAAAAGAAGAGAAAGAGGAGAAGAAAGAGGAGAAGGAGAAAGCAAAGGAACCGGAAGCGAAGAAGGAGAATGATACAGCACCGGGAGAAGAGGAGAACGACGCCGGTCCAAGGGTAATCGGGAAGATTGACCTGGATTCCATGAACCAGAAAACAAGACCGAAGAAAAAGACAAAGGAGGAGAAAGAGGCAGAGAAAGAAGCCAGGGGAAAACCCAGGAAAGAAGATACGAAGAAATCATCCGAAGAACCTGTTAAAGAGGAACCTGAGGCCGAGATTAAGAAGGAAGAGAAAACTAAAGAGGAGAAGCCGGTAGAAGAGAAACCAGCAGCTAAGCAGGAAGATGTTGAACCGGAAAAAGAAAAACCAGCCAGGCCAAAAGACGATATGATTCATACACATTATGAAAAATTGTCGGGCCCAACCGTGATAGGAAAAATTGACCTTCCTGAAAGAAAACAACCCAAGAAGAAAGCACCGGTTGCATCAAGTGCTGATTCAGATGCTGATACCAGGAGAAAACGGAAACGTATTAAGAAAGATACTTCGCGTGTAGACGTGGGAAATAAAGAAAAGGAAGGAACAAGAAAAGATAGCAAGGCAGGGGGTAAAAGAAAGAAACGAGCTGCACGTCCGGAAGTTAGTGAGGAGGATGTACAAAAGCAGATTAAGGATACACTTGCGAAGCTTACTACAAAAGGAAGCAAATCCAAAGCGTCAAAATACAGAAGAGAGAAGCGTGACACCTTTCACCAACGCCAGATGGAGGAGGAAGAACAACATGCACTCGACAAGAAGGTTCTGAAGGTGACCGAATTTGTGTCGGTGAACGAACTGGCATCCATGATGGATGTTCCGGCCACAGAGGTAATACAGACATGTATGAACCTTGGATTATTTGTATCCATCAACCAGCGGCTTGACGCTGAAACCATGTCGCTTCTTGCCGATGAATTTGGTTTTTCAATGGAGTTTATCAGCGCAGATGTTATGGATGTGATCAATGAAGAGGATGACGCGGAGGATACTCAGATACCAAGGCCACCCATTGTTACGGTTATGGGCCATGTTGACCATGGTAAGACCAAGTTGCTCGACTATGTTCGTAGTGCAAATGTGGTGGCTGGAGAAGCCGGAGGTATAACCCAGCACATTGGCGCCTATGGCGTGGAGCTGGATGACCAGCGAAAGATCACATTCCTTGATACACCGGGTCATGAAGCCTTTACTGCTATGCGTGCCAGGGGAGCCCAGATCACAGACGTAGCCATTATAGTGGTGGCTGCCGACGATGGTGTAAAGCCACAAACCGTGGAAGCGATCAACCATGCTGCTGCCGCCAATGTTCCGATTGTATTTGCAATCAACAAAATAGACAGGCCAACTGCCAACCCGGAGAAGATCAAGGAGGAGTTGGCCAATATAAATTACATGGTAGAGGACTGGGGTGGAAAATACCAGTCGCAGGAGATATCTGCCAAGAACGGGATCAATATTGATGAATTGCTTGAAAAGGTACTGCTCGAAGCAGAATTACTGGATCTGAAGGCCAACCCAAACAGGCGGGCTGTAGGAACGATCATTGAGTCGACCCTGGACAAGGGCCGTGGCAATGTGGCTACCATGCTTGTTGAGGCGGGAACATTGAACCTGGGAGACGTGGTAATTGCCGGCCAGTTTTACGGCCATGTGAAAGCGATGTTCAATGAACGTGGACAAAAGATTGAGGCTGCCGGACCATCAACACCAGTTATGATTTTGGGTCTGAACGGATCACCCCAGGCAGGAGACAGGTTCAATGTGATGGGCAGTGATCGGGAAGCCAAGGAGATTGCGAATAAACGTGAACAACTTCAGCGTGAACAGGACTTGCGTACCAGGAAACATATTACACTGGACGAGATTGGCCGACGGATCGCCATCGGAAATTTCCAGGAGTTGAATGTTATTGTTAAGGGTGACGTGGACGGTTCTGTGGAGGCACTAGCCGATTCACTGATTAAACTGAGTACCGATGAAATCCAGGTGAACATCAAGCACCAGGCTGTGGGGCAGATTTCAGAATCTGACATTCTGCTTGCGGCAGCTTCCAATGCGGTTGTAATCGGTTTCCAGGTGAGGCCTTCACTGAGTGCACGGCGACTGGCTGAGAAAGAGCAGATCGATATCAGACTCTACTCCATTATTTATGATGCCATTGAAGAGGTTCGATCTGCCATGGAAGGAATGCTTTCACCGGAAATCAGGGAGGAGATCGTTGCCACCCTGGAGGTAATTGACGCATTCAAGATCACCAAGGTAGGTACTGTTGCAGGTTGTATGGTGAAGGAGGGTAAGATCAGGAGAAATTCCAGGATCAGGCTGATCAGAGACGGGATCGTTGTGTATACCGGGGAACTGGGTTCACTTAAACGATTTAAGGATGATGCCAAAGAGGTGGTGTCAGGGCTTGAGTGTGGATTGAACATCCTGAATTTCAATGATGTTAAAGTTGGTGACTACATAGAGGCCTACGTGGAGACGGAGATAAAAAAGACACTGTAAAAGTCCATGGCCGGCCAATGTTTCAGAAATGATTATGTACAGGGTTAGATAAGTGAGCTAACTGCTCCCCGGCATAAGAGAGGCTTCCGGTACTCCGCTGTTTGTTTACTTCCTTTTATGTATCTTAGCCATTTCAATCTAAGACAATTATGTACGAATTTATTGAAGGCGAAATAGTAGAAAAATCCCCAGCTCAACTTGTTATTAAAGCCGGGGCAATAGCTTATTTACTGAATATTTCCGTAAACACTTTTTCAAAAATCGGTGACAACCCGTCAGCCAGGCTGTATCTGCATCATGTGGTAAGGGAAGATGCCCAGGTTTTGTTTGGATTCGCTGACCAGCAGGAGCGGCAGATTTTCAGGTTGCTCATTTCCGTCTCGGGAGTAGGGGCAAATACAGCACGTTTAATCCTCTCTTCCATGACACCTTCCGAGGTGAAAAAATCCATCCTGGCAGGAAATGTAGCCGCACTCCAAAATATCAAAGGTATCGGAGCAAAGTCGGCCCAACGTATCATTGTGGACCTGAGAGACAAAGTTGGAAAAGCCTCAGAAACAGATGAATTATTCCATCCACAGGACAATACTGTTAAGGAAGAAGCGTTATCAGCATTAGTGGCACTTGGTTTCCCCCGTAAGTCAGTTGAAAAAAGCCTTGATAGGGTCATGAGTGAAGAGGAGCTAAGTGTTGAGGAGGTTGTTAAGGCAGCATTGAAATTAATGTAAAAACTGAACTGCTAGGAACTGTTGATGCGAAGGCATAATTATATAGTTCTGTACTTGCTATTTATAATGATGGCAGGTATTGTCCCGATCAGGACTTCGGCTATGCCGGAGGCCAATGCAGAATTACTAACCCGCGATTTTTTTCAGCCAGATACAACCCTTCCCTTTCCTATTAAGACAAACAACTATCCTTTTTCAAATTCAAATTCTTCGCCGCTTTACCTCGATAATCCCTCAAATATCGATGCACAAATCGTTTACGACCCTGAAACAAACAGTTATGTTTTCCAGGAAAAGATCGGATCCTGGAATTACAGGACCCCCAACGTTATGTCGTATGACCAGTTTCAGCAATACCAGTTCAATCAGTCGGTTCAGGATTACTGGCGGCTCAAATCAGGAGGAGGTGTAGTAGATCAGCCATCTTTTATTCCATCAATTAACCTGGGAGGCGAAGCATTTGATAAAGTGTTTGGTTCGAACGTAATCAATATTGTTCCAAGCGGAAGTGCAGAACTGATTTTTGGGTTCAATTACTCAATCATCGATAACCCGAATATTACAGAACGTCTCAGGCGAACTCCCTCCTTTCAGTTTGATGAGAAGATCATTATGAATGTGTCGGGTTCCATCGGTGAAAAGCTGAATATGGACTTTAGTTACAACACCGAAGCAACCTTTGATTTTGACCAGAAGACAAAGCTTGAATATGCGGGGGAGGAGGATGAGATTATCAAGAAGATAGAAGCCGGTAACGTGAGCCTCCCGCTAACAGGTTCCCTGATCAATGGTAGTATGAGCCTGTTCGGATTAAAGACAGAGCTGCAGTTTGGCAAATTAAATGTCACCAGTGTATTTTCACAGCAGCGGGGAGAATCACAGGTAATTCAAGCTTCCGGAGGTGCTCAGACCAGTGAGTTTGCTGTAAACGTGGATAATTACGATGTGAATAAACACTTTTTTCTATCCGATTATTTCAGGGAGACCTACAACAGTGCTATGAGAAGACTTCCGGTGGTAACCTCTGATGTAACCATCACAAAGATGGAGGTATGGATCACCAATAAAACAACGAACTTTGAGGCATCCCGTAATATAGTTGCACTCACCGAGCTTGGTGAGGCAACGTCATTCAGCGGTCAGTTTACCTCCGCGGCAGGTCCCGGAAACATTTTTCCAAGGAACGCTCTTAATACGGCATACGAGGAGTTAACCACAACGTACAGCGCAATCAGGGAAATTAAAAATGCTACGGAAACACTTGAATCTGTGGGGCTTTCCCTGGGAAGAGATTTTGAAAAGATCGAAAATGCAAGAATGCTCTCCTCCAGGGAGTACTCCTATAATGAGAAACTTGGCTTTATCTCCCTGAATTCATCTTTGAATTCTGATGAGGTGTTGGCAGTGGCCTATGAGTATACCTATCGCGGCCAGACATACCAGGTGGGTGAATTGTCCGGGTCCTCGGGTATTAGCGCTCCCAATACACTTATTCTAAAATTGATAAAGCCAGCTAATTTCACGCCCAGAAGCTATACATGGGGCCTCATGATGAAGAACGTGTATGCCATTGGTGCCTTTCAGGTGCAACAGGAGGATTTTACCCTGGATGTAATGTACAGGGATGATAAAACAGGGAACAATATCAATTATCTTCCGGAAGGAGATCTCAACAGAACCACCTTGTTAACCCTCATGAACCTGGATAATATGAACTCTCAAAGGGATCCCTATCCGGATGGGGTTTTCGATTTCCTGGCTGGCGTTACTATTTTACCGGGCAATGGGCGTGTTATTTTTCCATTGCTTGAACCATTCGGAGCTGACCTGGAACAGATCCTCAGGGACAGTCTTCCGCCGCAAACAGCGGATATGGCGGTTGACAAATATGTGTTTAAGGAGTTGTACGACAGTACCAGGACCAAGGCACAACAGCTGGCAGAAAAAAATAAATTTATGCTCACGGGAACCTATTCATCCAGTTCCAGTTCAGAGATCATGCTGAATGCCATGAATGTTCCTGAGGGCTCTGTGAAAGTTACCGCAGGTGGAAGAGAACTGGTGGAAGGGACAGATTATACGGTTGATTACACCTTGGGCCGTGTTACAATCATCAATCAGGGTATCCTGGAATCTGGTACACCTGTTAAAATTGCACTGGAGAGTCAGTCATTGTTCAATTTCCAGACCAAAACTATGGTTGGTTCTCATTTCGATTACAAAATTTCCAATAATTTTAATATCGGTGCCACGATCCTGCATTTAACCGAAAGGCCGCACACCCAGAAGGTAAATATCGGCGATGAACCCATTTCCAATACCATCTGGGGTATGAATACTTCCTATTCAAAACCGGCGCCCCTGCTAACCACACTGGTGGATAAACTTCCATTCATTGAGACCAAAGCTCCATCACAACTCACGGTTGTAGGGGAGTTTGCACATCTGATACCAGGGCATTCAAGGGCTATTCAGAAGGAGGGAAATGCATATATCGATGATTTTGAGGGAAGTGAAACATCCATCGACCTGAAACATTATTCGGCTTGGCACGTTGCCAGTACTCCCAGGGGATTTTTTCCTGAAGCGGAAAGAAATAATAACAGGCAGTATGGTTACGGGAGAGCAAAACTGGCATGGTACCAGATCGATCCGCTTTTTTTGTGGCCCAGGGCCGCCACACCCCAACACATTAAAGAAAACCCTGATCTTATATCAAATCCATACGTTTACCAGTTATATGAACAGGACATCTTTCCGAATAAGGAAAATCCTCACGGAACGTCGACCAATATCTCTGTGCTTAACCTGGCATTCTTTCCACGGGAGCGAGGACCTTATAACTACGATTATGAGCGTATTGATGTCAATGGAAACTTGCTGGAGCCCAGGCAGCGATGGGGAGGTATAATGCGGGAGATCTACTCCAGCGATTTTGAGGCGGCCAATGTTGAATTTATCGAATTCTGGCTTATGGACCCCTATGCGGGAATGGAGGAGCAATCGGGAGGAGAACTTATTTTTAACCTGGGCGATGTGTCAGAAGATATCCTGAAAGATGGACGTAAATTTTTTGAGAACGGGTTACCCACCACAGAGAATATTGAAAAAGTAGATACAACCGTATGGGGTCGCATACCGATGGTACAATCGTTGGTTAATGCATTTGACAGTGATCCGGCCACCCGGAAATTTCAGGATGTGGGGCTGGATGGGCTGAATGATGAGGATGAGCGCTCCTTCTTTTCATCCAAGCCAGACGATTTTCTTATTCAGATTGAAAACCTGTATACCAGCGGACAACTTACCCAGCAGGCTTATGAAAAAATCCTTAATGACCCCTCCTCAGACAATTTTCACTATTACCGTGGAAGTGATTATGACGTTGAGGAGCTGGGGATCATCGACAGGTACAAGCATTTCAATAACATGGAGGGTAATTCCCCGAGTGACCTCGACAATACAGAATCGTACACAACTACAGGAACCACACTTCCGGATATAGAAGATATAAACCGTGATAATACACTCAGCGAATCAGAAAGTTATTACGAATACCGTATTAGTATGAGTCCGGAAGAACTGGAGGTGGGACGTAATTATATAGTGGACAAGGTAGTGGATCAAGTTGAGTATGAAAACGGTAAGACAGATGAAGTTGCCTGGTACCAGTTCAGGGTACCTATTTTTGATTATGTGCGTCCGGTAGGTGGTATTTCAGATTTTAAAACCATCCGGTTTATGAGGATGTTCCTTACGGGGTTTCAGGATACAGTTATCCTTCGGTTTGCAAAACTTGAACTGATCAGGGGTGAATGGAGAAGATACAATCTGCCTTTTATGCAGGGAGGTGAGGACTGGACAGGAATAGAACCACCGGAAGGAACGCTTTCCATTTCAGCTGTGAATATTGAAGAGAACGGGGGGAAAGTGCCGGTGAACTATACATTACCCCCGGGTTTCACGCGCCAGATTGATCCTTCACAGCCACAACTCAGGCAGTTAAACGAACAGTCGATTGTATTGAAGGTACTGGATTTAGGTGACGGGGATGCCAGGGCGGCCTATAAAAATACAGACCTGGATATCAGGCAGTACAAAAGGATCAAAATGGAGGCACACGCCGAAGCACTGATTAACGGTGACCTCAGGGACAAGGAACTTTCTGCTTTTATCAGGATCGGATCGGATTACCAAAGTAATTATTATGAATACGAGGTGCCGCTGGTACTTACACCCCATGGCACATATAATAACGACAGTGAGAGTGACAGAGCCATTGTCTGGCCGGAAGTGAATCAGTTTGATATCGACCTGTCCCTGTTCACCAGGGTCAAGCAGGAGAGAAACAGGGAAATGGCCAATCCCAACAGTAATGTGAATACTACTACGGTATACCATATATATGACGAGAAGGGAAATAAAATATCGGTGTCGGGAAACCCGAATATGAGCAGTATCCGGACCATTATGATCGGGGTGAGAAATCCCAGAAGGGGCAGTAATATTAACCTGGATGACGGAATGCCTAAAACGGGTGAGATCTGGTTAAATGAATTGCGCCTCACTGATTTTAATGAATCGGGAGGATGGGCAGCAAATGGACGGGCCTCTGCCAGGCTGGCTGATTTTGGGAATGTCACAGTAGCGGGTTCGGCCAGTACCCCGGGCTTTGGAAGTATTGAGCAGAGTGTAAATGAACGTTCAAAGGAGCAGATCACTCAGTATGACCTTTCGTCCAATTTCGAGATGGGAAAAATATTCAATGAGGAGGCTGGAGTATCCATCCCGCTATACGTAGGATATTCAAAATCCATCATAAATCCGGAGTATAATCCACTTGATCCGGATATAATCCTGAAGGAAGCAATCGATAATGCCGTTGGCGAAGAAGTACGAGATTCCATAAAAAGATATTCCCAGGATATCGTGGAGCGAAAGTCCTTTGCACTTACAAACCTGCGTATTAATCCGCAAAATAGCGGTCCGCCAAGGCTCTATTCAATCTCCAACTGGTCCACAAGTTTTTCCCTGAACGAAATGAGCTCCACAAACCCGAATCTTCAATACTATAATACCCAGAAGGTCAAGGCAAACGTAAGCTACAACTATAACACCAGACCAAAAAATGTTCAGCCTTTTCAAAAGGTTAAGTTCTTGAACAACAAATGGCTCAGGATGGTTAAAGATTTCAACTTCTATTACCTTCCGTCGAGGCTGGCATTCCGTACCGATATGGACAGAAAGTACATGGAGAAACAAACCAGAAACATCAACAATCCCGGCTTCATTGTACAACCTACTTTTAAAAAGGACTTTTACTGGAACAGGGATTACAATCTGAAATTTGACCTGACAAGGAATTTGAAATTTGATTTTTCTGCTTCCAATATTGCGAGGATCGATGAGCCCGAAGGAAGGTATTACAGGGAAGCCGACTACTTTGAAACTTACGTTGATTCTGTTTTGCAGAATATCAGGGGATTAGGAAGAACTACCAGCTACTTTCATCAGTTTAATATAAGTTACGCTCTGCCCATCAATAAAATTCCGATACTCGACTGGACCACCCTGAACGGAACGTACAGAGGAACTTACGGCTGGGATGCCGGTCCGGTTATCAAAGATGATCCCGTTCTGGGGCCGATTGAGCTTGGTAACACCATTAAGAATTCTTACACCATTCAGATCAACGGTCAGATGAACATGGTGAATCTTTATAATAAATCGGGGTATCTGAAGAGTATCAATGATAAGTACCGGGGGAACAGCAGGGGCAGGAGCCCTCAGAAGAAGGAAGAGACACGTACCCGGACCAAAACTTTTGAGCAGTCGAACCTGTATTTCAGGGAAGGATCCGGCCGATTTGTGACCCACAATCTAAGGACAGAGAAGATTCAGGTAGTGGTATACAACGAAAACGGTCAGGAAGCAGAAAGTGATTATGAAATTCTTTCCAATAAGAGAATCAGGGTAACCACCACCGAAACACTGAGTAATGCACGCATGGTTGTTACTGGGACCATTGAACTGGGAGAGGATCCGGTAACCTTTATCGTGGAAAACAGTGTCAGGATCATGATGGCTGTCAGGACCATCAATCTTACTTATTCCAGGAGTGGGGGATCTATGCTGCCGGGCTTTCTGCCTGAAACGAAGGTCATGGGAATGCAGAATTACAATAACATGCTCACACCCGGATGGGAATACATATCTGGCTGGTATCAGAGTGATTTTGCGGAGAACGCATTTTATAACGGCTGGCTCACGCACGACCAGGCACTGAATGATCCGTTTAATATGAATCTTTCAGAACGGTTTAATTTTAGGGTAAATGTGGAACCGATCACCGGACTGCGCATTGATCTGACAGGAAATATGTCAAAATCGGAAAATGAAACGGAGTTTTTTACTTCCGACGAATTTGGAAACCTTCCGCCGGAAGATGAACGGGGCAGGGTAAGATCCGGTAATTTCAGTACATCTTTCCTCTCTTGGGGAACAGCCTTCGAACCTTTGACTAATAAGGTGGATTCATCCCTGGCCTTTGATTTCCTGAAGGATGAAGCCAGGATTCGTATTTCCAACCGGCTGGCGAATGAATATTATGAAAACACAGGGATTTTCCTGCCCCCCGATTCAGCTGCGCCCAGTTATTTCGAAGGATATGGCCCAACATCACAGGAGGTTCTGATCCCGGCATTTTTGGCCGCTTATGGTTATCAGACTGCTGACAATGTTCCGCTCAGTGCTGTTCAGAGTATTCTGAATGTAATGCCGAACTGGAAGATCAGTTATGACGGATTGGGTAGGATCGAAGCGCTGTCGGATTTTGTGAATTCCATCACCCTGAACCATTCATACAGGTCGACCTACAGTGTCGGATCGTATGTCTCTAACCCGTACTATGAAGATAATTCACAAGGGGTTCCTATTCAATATGATCTCCAGGGGAACTTTATGGTGGCACAGAATATCAACACAGTGACCATCAGCGAACAGTTCAGTCCCCTTATCAATGTAAACATGGACTGGAAGAACAGTCTTACCACCAGGTTTGAGATCAAGAAATCGAGAACCGTTGGACTGAACATGGCCAATACACAGGTAAATGAGATTCGTAGCAATGAATATGTGTTTGGAGCCGGGTACAGGTTCAACTCTGTGCAACTGATCATTAACCAGAACGAGATCAGCAGCGACCTGAATGTGCGGGTCGACTTTTCATTCAGAAATAACCAAACCGTGATCCGGAAACTGGAGGATATATCCGGAAGTGAGATCACGGCCGGCCAGGAGATCCTCAGCATTAAGGCAACAGCCGATTATATGCTCAGTGATAAATTCACAATGCGGGCATTTTATGACCAGCGGGTGAACAGACCCTATATATCCAACAGTTATGACAATGCAAATTATAATGTGGGATTCAGTCTCACTTTCACGTTGTAAGTTTTTTTGATCCCGGCTGCATAAGGAAACCTTCAGGAATGGTTTACGATTCACCTCATTATATATCTTCATTCTCCTTCTTCCCCTCTTTTACGTCTGAAAAAAAACCACTACATTTACTATCATTAATTAAATCGACAATTTATTATGAACGTTCCAGCAAATTTGAAGTATACAAAGGACCACGAATGGATTCTTATTGAAGGAGATACAGCCACCGTTGGAGTAACGGACTTTGCCCAGGGTGAGTTGGGAGATGTGGTATTTGTTGAGATTGAAACTGAAGGAGAAACCCTTGGGCAGGGAGATACCTTTGGTACTATTGAAGCGGTGAAAACTGTTTCCGATCTTTTCATGCCGGTTGGCGGAGAAATTGCCGAAGTGAATGATAAACTGGAAGAGTCTCCCGATTTGGTAAACAGCGACCCTTATGGTGATGGATGGATGGTGAAGATCAAACTCAGTGATGCTTCAGAAGCTGAGGGTCTGATGTCTGCTGACGAATACAAAGCACTGATCGGGTAGATCCAGGCAGTATTACCTGAATTTAATCCCCGCGATTGTCCATCGCCCCGGCATAACCACACTTCCTATATCCCTGTAGGAGGTATTAAGGACGTTTGTCATGTTTACATAAACAGTAATTCGTTTCAGCCTGATACCTGCATTGATATCCATGAGCCAGTAAGGTTCATAGGCAGTTTCAACCGGTGTTGATGAGGGGGTTTCATAATAGAGGAATGCACCGTTTCTTTCCTGCCTTGAAATTTTCCCATGAACATAGAGGTTCCATGGTAACAACAGTCTCGTCTCTAATATAAGTTTATGTTTCAGATTATCCAGCGCATAGTTTGAAATCAGGCTGTCGCTTGATTTATTCAGTTCGGTATAGCTGTATGAGATTCTCAGTTGATCGAACAAAGTCGCTGAATTCAGGAATCGTGACGGGAAGAAAGTCACCCCTGTTTCTCCTCCGTAGGTATCCAGGTCAGTCAGGTTCCTTGTCTGCCACAGACTATCCGTCCATATCCAGTCTATGGTCCCCTTGCCCTTCCTGTAGTATAGAGCCAGGTCACCCCGGATACCGGCTGTAACGTATTTAAGTCCCGTTTCAAAGGTAAGGGCAGTTTCAGGCAGCAGGTCCGGATTGCCTCTGTTTTGAGGTCCCTCATAATAGAGATCCGTGAAGGTGGGAAGTCGCATGGACCTGTTGCCAGAAGCGAAAATGCTGAACTGGTCATTGAACATATACGACACATCCACCCCGGGATAGATCGCAGGACCGGCCAGTTCGTCTATGCCGGCATGCAGCAGCAACCCGGTGCTCATATAGACCTTTCCGATGTTGAACAAATGGTCGGTTGACAGCGTAAGATGGTCACGGCCTTTATGGCGGCTATAGAAGGCGTCGTCGCTCCCTTTCACTGCCACTGGTTGTTCCAGGGGATCTCCCAGGGTGGTACTGTAGATGCGTTCATGGCGGTATTGTGCTTTGATCAGTGTCAGTCCCAGCCCGGTACTTATTTTGGTTCCTGCAGCCACGCCAAGAGCATCCGTCTGGTGATAGTTTTCGTAGACCGACGGATTGTTTCTGAAAAGCAGAAAATGATCGTTGTGTCTTTTCCAGTAAACATGTCCGTCTAATTTTAAAGCCGGAATTTTAGAGGCAAATTTCAGTGCAGCGAGCCATGATCCTGTTTCCTCATATTGTTCGGGGAAGAGGGGTGTATAGAAAGCATTTGCTCCGAATGCTTTCCTGTTCCAACCCAGCATGAGATCGGTATCTACCAGGTCGTTGGAAGCTGCCGAATGAAAGTAGAGATTGGCGTTGCCATAGTCTGTATTACTTGTATAACCATCGCTTCCGGAAATTGATCCTGCCAGCATGTTCCTGCTGTTTCCCACAGGGAAGTTTAGTGTGGAAGATGTCTGCCAGGTATTGAATGTACCATAGGATGCCTCCATTCTTATGCCCAGTGAATCGGCCGGCCGGGTCACCAGGTTGATGGCGCCGGTATATGCCGAAAGTCCATATTTTTTTGATCCGGGACCCTTCAGTATTTCCAGTTGGTGGGCCATGGCAGGTTGTACAGGTAGGTCGAGGCTGAAATGGCCGGTCTGGGGATTACTCATATCAATACCGTTGAGCAGGACTAGCGTCTGGTCAAAAGAGCCGCCCTGGATATTAATGTCCGATTGTATCCCGTTTACCCCCCTGGTACGGATATCAATTCCCGGATAGAAGTCCAGGATATCCGCTATTGATTGCGAAGAGGATAATTCCAGCTGATCCTGTTTGATTAACAGGAGCTGTCGCAGGAGCGGGGAATAGAGTTCCGCCTCCTGCTCACCGACCGCTTCCACCTCTTCAAGGTCGTAGAAAAGTTTAGGAGAGACGGTATCTGATTGTGCATTTACAGGTTGACCCTGAACAAGACTGTAAGCCAGGGAAAGTGTGGCAATACGGATCACTTTATGGAAAGATGCAAGTACTGCATATTTTTTATTGCTCCACTGTCTGAAAACGATCGGTTCCATAATAATTCAGTTTCTAAGGTTCGTCATTCAGTCAGATCATTGATATCATCATCGTTATCTGACCCTGAGTTATAGGTAGAGTGCAACGGATTGGCGTGAATCTCATCGTACAGTGCCCGGTTTCTGATAATATCGCAGGCGAGGTAAATGGCATTCCTGAAGGAGGTAGGTGACGCTTCTCCCTTTCCTGCAATTTCATAAGCGGTTCCATGAGCGGGGCTGGTACGGACAACAGGCAATCCGGCCGTATAATTAACCCCTTCATCCCGGGATATGGTTTTAAAGGGGATCAGGCCCTGATCGTGGTACATGGCCAGGATTCCATCGTATTTTGCAAATGCACCTGATCCAAAGAAACCGTCAGCCGGGAAGGGGCCAAAAACAAGGTTGTTCTGTTTCTTGGCCTCGTTTATGGCCGGGATGATCAGTTGCTGTTCTTCATCACCTATCAGCCCTTCATCGCCGGCATGGGGATTCAGCCCCAGTACCGCAATCTTAGGTTTGGGAATATTAAAATCCTTCTGCAAGGACTGATTCAGAATCCTGATTTTTGACAGTACCCGTTGTTCAGTGATAAATGCAGAGAGTTGTGAAATTGGTACATGGCCTGCAACTACGCCTATTTTTATATATTCACTGACCATCAGCATCAGGACATCATCCACACCAAATATGTCCATGAGATACTCGGTATGCCCACTGTATCTGAAGTTATCGCTCTGGATATTCTGTTTGTTTATCGGACCTGTAACCAATGCATCCACCAATTCACCTTTAAGATCCTGTGTAGCGCTTTTCAAGGCCAGGAAAGATGACTCTCCCGCCTGTTTAGTGGATTTTCCCAGCTCAACCCTTATATTGTCGTCAATGCAATTGATTATGTTCACCCTTTTATGGGCTGCCTCCATAGCTACCCTGATACTGTTGAAGTTAATCACTTCCATATTGAGTGCTTTCTTATGATAGGCGGCCACTTTTGGGGACCCATAAATGATGGGTGTACAAAGATCAAGCAACCGGCTATCTTCCAAAGATTTTAATATCACTTCGTAACTGATGCCGTTAACATCCCCGTGGGATATACCGATCGTTATCTTTTTGCTCATATACCTTACTGTGATGATTTGTGTTTAAAAAATTCGAAGAGCAGACGTACACCAATCCCGCTTCCACCTTTGCCCCTGTAATTATCTTCTGTTTTGTTGAAAGAGGGCCCGGCTATGTCCAGGTGAATATAAGGATAGTCTGTGAACTTTTCAAGAAATTTACCCGCGGTAATTGCACCGGCATACCTGCCTCCCACATTTTTCTGATCAGCAATGTCTGATTTCAGCAACTCAGAAAAGTCATCCCAGAAAGGAAATTCCGCGATTCTTTCAAAGGTCGTAAACCCCGATTCTTTCAGTTCTCCCATAATATGGTTATTGGCATTTCCCATGCCTACAATGGCATACTTGCCAACTGCAGCATGTGCTGCACCGGTAAGGGTCGACAACTCAATAACCAGCTCCGGATCATACTGTTTGGCATAAGTGAGTGCATCGGCAAGGATCATTCTCCCTTCTGCATCTGTATTTAGTACTTCAACTGTACTTCCATCGTACATAACCACCACGTCACCCGGAACATAGGCGTTACCGTCAGGCCGGTTGTCGGTGGCAGGAATCAACCCGATCACATGGACCGGAAGATTGGCTTTTGCAATGGAATGAAAGGCACCAGCAACTGCTGCTGCCCCGCTCATATCACATTTCATATAGTCCATTGAATCGAAAGTGGGTTTCAGGCTCAGTCCACCGGTATCATAAACAACCCCTTTCCCAACCAGCACATAAGGCTTATCATTGACAGGTTTCTCAGGCTTCCATTCCAGTATAGAAAAAGTTGGGGGATCTATACTTCCCTTGTTAACAGCCAGGATCCCTCCCATGCGGAGGGATTCAATCTTCTTTTTATTAAATATTTCTACGGTATAACCTGCTTTTTTCCCATTCTCGGCAATCTCTTCCGCAAGCTTTTCTGCGGTCAGATAGGAGAGGGGCTCGTTCACCAGGTCCCTGGAAAAGACTGTCCCTTCCAGTGATGCTGTCAGGTACTTTATATCCTGCGCAGAAACCTCCTCATGAACAATTCCGGTCTCTCTGATATTGAAGTTGTCGTTGTCATTTTTGGTGAAGTACTTGTTAAACTTGTAGTTGGTCAGATAAAGTCCTTCAATATATGCTGTCAGTTCTCCGCCCGAGACGCCGTTACTGATAACTACAAACTCATCAGTATCAAAGTCTTTCAGTAATTTGTAGGTGGAATAGGCTGCCTTCCGTGCATTTTCAAGCGCCAGATGATAAGGTTCTTTACCAATTTTCAATATCTGAATAATTGTTGTCTGATCTCCTTCACTGAGAACCGTAACCTCCTTGTTATTTTTGACCCGTTCCCTGATAAATGATTTTTGTGAGGAATTCTTTATAAATTCTGAAAAATCGCTTTCCTGGTACCCGAGAATGATACGGTTTTTAATTTTCTCCTCCTTGTGCACTTTATATAGTTTCATCTGCTCCTTTTAAATTTGTTGTAAAGATATAATTTTTAACTCTTGCATTAAAGTCACAGGTCATTTACCGAAACCGTTGTTCAGTAATTCCACGTTCAACCTCTTTTTGCAATTTCCAGAAGCCGCTCTTTCTGTTCCAGCCTAACCATGTTTTTCTCCAACTGGATGATCTTTTCGTTATGAAACCACTTCAGTGCACGCGTTACACTTTCTCTGGTTGATCCAACCATCTGTGCAAGTTCAGCCCGCTTCAACTGAAGTTCGAAGTTTCCGTTTTCATATACCTCCTCCGACAAATAGATCAACAAACCTGCAACCTTACCGAAAATCTGCGTCTGATTCAGACTAAGGAACCGTTTCTGGTTACTGATGGATTCATGACTTAGTGCGATCAGTATTTCCCGGGCAAAGTTTCCATTACCGCGAATAATTTTGCTGAAGGTTTCCTTCTCTATGAAACATACCTCAGCATCGGTGATTGCCTGGTAGGTGAAGACACTTGCGGTGTTGGTGCATAAACCCTGAAGCCCGATATAGGACCTGGGTTTAATTAACTGAATTACCTGGTCGGCAATTCTGTCATGCATGATAAATTCCTTTACATATCCTGAACGTAAATAGATCACCGAATTCAACGGAGTTTCCTGTTTTCTGAGAATCTCGCCTCTCCTGAAGCTGGTCTGGTGGGTTTCAGATTCCATATTTCTCAGTTCAGTGGTGGTCAGGGTGTATATGGCGCATGACCCAATGTTGCAACTGCTGCACCTTATTGTTGTATTCATCTCATCAAATTAGACTATTGACAAACTCTATTTAGCGTCTGTCAATTAAGTGGAGTGGCTGGATCATAATGTTTGAGATCAATGCGTGCAAAGAGCTCACGAATACCGCTGAAAATAAACTTTTCATGAGTATATCGGACATTATAGACAGACATTATTTAATATGGTAATATACTTAAAAGTGACGGATCACACAATAGCTAGTGATAAATATCACACCTGTTTCATTGATTTGGGCCAGCTTCTGTTGTAATTTGCCTTCAAATAATTGAAGATGCAACCGCAAGTGATCAAATCTGTATTCATGGGGGCCGCTGCACTTTTTGGAGTGGTAATATTCATGACCCTGTTGGGGGCCATTGGAACTGTTTTTGGTGCAAGTGATGCTTTCTATTGCGGAACCTATTGTCTTATAGGTAAGGCTTTGTTGTTCCTCGTAATTATAGCGATCACAGTTCAAACATACAGGGCCTGCAGCAGCAATTAAAGCAGTTTTAATTTCATGGTTCTCCGGGCAGAGTGAACGTTATCAGCGTTCCCCTGCCTGGTTTGCTGTTAATATGGAGCATTCCCCTGTTTATGTTAATCAGGTCCTTTACCACGATCATACCCAGTCCTGTACCTCTTTCGCCCGATGTTCCCCTGGTGGATTCCACATTACCGTTGAGGATCATCTCCACCTTCTTTTCATCAATTCCAATACCCGTATCCTTTACACTGATGATAACCTCACCGTCCCTTTTTTCTGCCATGATACTTACGATACCATTTTCCTGGGTGAATTTAACTGCATTGGTGAGTAGGTTACGCAAGCTGATATTGAGGAGAGAATTGTCACAGTACGCTGTCAACGCTTTGTCAACCGAGATTTCAAGTGAAATATTTTTGTATTCGATCGAGTATTGAATCAGATCACGGATATCATGAATTACATCCAGAATATTGACTACTTCAGGCTGGTAAAGGATGTTTTTGCCCTGCTTCAGACCCCAATGCAGCATGTTATCAATCAGGTCAACCGATGTGTATGCCAGTCGTTGCAGTTCATGTAAAATCTTCAGATCATCCTGTTTTCCAAATTTGCCCGCGAGGTATTCTGCATATTGGGCCAGCGTGGCTACCGGACTTTTCAGGTCGTGTGCGATAACGGAGTACATTTTACTCTTTAATTCCAGGGCACTTTCAAGTTCTTCGTTGGACGTTTTAAGTTCTTTGGTTCTACTGTCAATTATGTTCTCAAGGTTTTGATTGATGTACTGTAATTCATGATGCATTACGATTTTCTCCTTGTAATTGTTGATCCATTGTATGATCAGGGTCAGAATCTGAACAACGACAAACAGCAGGAAAAACAGAGGTAACAGGTATTCATAATTAGCGGGGCTATATGATTCTGAAACCAGTATATCATTTACCATCGCCATGATCAGCAGAATAACTGAAATGAAAAAGGCCGAATCCAGTATCTTTCTGCGGAGCAACCCGTTAAAACTGCGATAGATGAAGTAAAAAAGGAATATGCCTGCAAAAAGGTAAAGGATGTAGATAGAATAACCAAAGATATAGGGCTGGGTAAATATCACTATTCCTGAGAGAATCAGAAAGAGTACCGAATTGATTTTGGATAGTTTTTTAATTGGTTTCGAAGGGTAGATATGGTTCAGGTAATGGACCCCGAAAACAAAGGCGAAAAAGGTGCCCAGGTATTCAAGCCTGACTGACCATATCCACGCCTGATCATAAAAATAATTTCCTGGATAGAGTCCTGTTTGTATGAGCCTGATCAGGAAACCAAGTGTGGACAATGAGAAGAAGAGGAAGCTCAGGTTACTTCGTTCAAGGAAGTAAAATGTGAGAAAACTCAAGAAGGTAAAGATAAGGATACCGGCCAGCGAATAATTGATCACCTTATATCTTTCATGCTGTTTCCTAATGATTTCATACTTCCCTAACTGCATCTGTTTCCAGAAACCTCCCCTTCGATGATGAAAATTGGATACATGGATCATGATCTCCAGGGTATCTTCCTGCTGTAGGAAGGTGTGTATGTCAGGAAAATAGGCAGGGGTTGTGGTTTCCCTGGTGGTACCGGTTAAGCCATTACCTGTAATATATTTTCCGTTCAGGAAGAGCCCGTATGAGGAATCAAATATCGGTATCTTCAGGCTGAGTGAATCCCTGAAGTTTTCGGGGAACAGGATGGTCAGTCGATAGGTGGCATAACCGAAATGTGAAATTCCGGTAACTTCATGTTTGTATCTTGTCCAGTATGCGGGAACCTTCCCGTAAGTGTCGGGGGAATATTTATTTGCCGGCTCCCCCGGCTGTATCAGCTTCTTCCAGTAGAATTCCCATTCACCCGATAATAAAATGGCCTCCATATCTTCCCGGTAACGCAGGTCCATCACTCCTTTTTCAGCAACCGGATCCGAGGCAGACAGGTAGCCGGGTAACATCAGCAGACTGAATAAAAGAATATTTAGCTGTTTCCCCATCATTTTCAACCCGGATTAAAAAAAATTAGCGAAGGTAAAATATAATCCTTTATAATTAAATGATAACTTTGAAAATGGGTGCTTAGTATACCCGGTTTTTAAGAGACACTCTGGAAGCAGAATTGTTGTTAAATATTCACATAAACCTCAAACGATGAAAAACGTTGTATTTTCACTATTTTCAGTTTTGACAGTTACTCTGTTCCTGAGTACGTCAGGAGATATCTTAGGAAAGGCTCCTGTTCAGGAACCCTCACTGAACGGTAAGAAAGTTTTATTTGTCTGGGGAGGGTGGCCCGGTCATGAACCTGCATTGTGCCGGGATCTATTTGTGCCATGGATGGAGTCGGAAGGTGCTGATGTAACTGTTTCAGATTCATTGGGCATCTACACAGACAAGGATTTTATGTCTTCCATTGATATGGTTGTTCAGATCTGGACCATGGGGACCATCAGTAAAGAGCAGGAAGCGGGATTGCTGGAGGCTGTAAAATCGGGAGTGGGCTTAGCCGGCTGGCACGGCGGTCTTGGCGATTCGTTCCGGAACAACACAGAGTACCAGTTTATGGTTGGGGGACAGTGGGTTTCACATCCCGGAGGTGTAATAGATTACACGGTGGATGTAATCGATAAAAAGGATTATGTAACCAGGGGACTCAAAGGTTTTGCCATGCATACGGAGCAATATTACATGCATGTGGACCCCAATATAAAAGTACTGGCAACCACTACATTTAAGGGTGATCATGCCCACTGGATTGAAAATGCAGTTATGCCGGTCGTATGGAAAAAAACATACGGTAAGGGCAGAGTGTTTTACAATTCCCTGGGCCATGTGGCTTCTGATTTCAATGTACCGGAAGCGCTGGAGATCATGAAACGGGGTATCAGGTGGGCATCAGAAAGCAAGTTCGGAACGGAGGAAAAGTGGATGAGTCCTGTATATTAGGGAGTGTCTGAAAGAATACTTATCATATGTGGTCGTACTTGATAAGGAAGTGTTAATAGCAAGGCATACGATGCTGTTTTGAAGTCGGACATAATGCAGTTATTGATGTTTTCTGGCATACACCAGGTAGCCTGCTGTGAAGTGGCGGTTTGGCAGCACATAGGTAAAATTCATCTGTCATCCTGAGGTAAGTTTGAATTTATATCAATTGATATTCTCTGTCCAATTTTGTATATTGCAAGTTGCATCTGATATTTTTACTGTACAGTGATTTTCTAACTAAAATACCCTCGACATGAAGAAATCCGGAATATGTATTGTTGTATTCTCTGTATTGATGATAATGTCTTGCAGAAATACCATAGACATTGAAGCCGAAAAGCAAACGATTATAGATGTGATTAATGCTGAAACTGAGGCTTATATGAATTTCGATTTTGATAAGGTTGCTGAATTTTACATCCACGACAGCCTGAATTTCAGGCTTACCACCGGTTCAGATGATCATATTTTCCTGGAGGGCTGGGATGAAGTTGAAAATTTTTTCCGGGAAGAGTTGATTGAAGGCAATCCGAATACCCCTTCTGATACACATATAAAAGTGGCCAAAGATAATTACCGAATTAGAGTGTATGAAAGATCCGCCTTTGTACTTTGTGATGAAATGTGGACCTATACTACCGACGAAAAGGTGATTGAGATCGAAAGCAGACAAGTGAGATTTATGGAGAAACTGGATGGTGAATGGAAAATAGCATTTCTGTCGTTTATCGGAACATCGGGCTATGAAGCCGAGGAGGAGTTGGAAGGGCTTGGTCTGGAATATAATTCAGTTAATTAGTGTCTGTAAGAAAACACCAACTACTGTCTAATTCTCACCCTGGTGTGCTGTGTCATTACAAAGTACAAAAGGAGTGTGGCGATCGAAATAATCCTTTCGCAGCTTCTTTTCTTCCTGTGAAATATCAACCTGATTAAATATTCCTGGCATCGATTATTATTTATACAGTTCAAAATAGCAGATGTTAAAGATAACGGCTTTTTGCCTGGTAGTGTGCAATATTTGTTATATTAGAGGCACTTTACTAATTAGAAATTTAATCTGAACAATCGTGAAGAAAATCAACAATCTACTATTAGTCGGAGCAAGTATTCTTACATTAACAGGTTGTAATGGTGATGATGCCAAGGGCCCCCCCAATATTCTTTTCATCATGTCTGATGATCATGCATACCAGGCCATTAGTGCCTACAGCAACCATTTGATCGAGACCCCGAATATTGACAGGATTGCCAATGAGGGCATTTTATTCACCAATGCGTGTGTTACAAATTCCATTTGTGCCCCCTCCAGGGCAGTGATTCTTACCGGCAAGCACAGCCACCTGAACGGGAAGATTGATAACCGGTTCCCGTTCGACACGACAAATATCACTTTTCCCCAGATACTTCAGGATAATGGTTACCAGACTGCCATGTTCGGGAAACTTCATTTCGGGAATAATCCAAAAGGTTTTGACCAGTTTAAAATCCTTCCCGGTCAGGGAAATTATTACAATCCCGATTTTATTACCAGGGATGAGGGGAACGTGAAAGTTGAAGGATATACGACAGACATTATCACGGACATGACACTGGACTGGCTGAAGAATGAGCGGGAGGAGGGCAAACCCTTCCTGCTGATGTATCTGCACAAGGCACCACACAGGGAGTGGCTCCCGGCAGAGCGTCATTTCAGGGAGTTTACAACGAGAACGTTCACAGAACCCGCTACCTTATTTGACGATTATGAGGGCAGGGGAGCCGCAGCCAGGGAGGCAGAGATGAACCTCCTGGAGCATATGAACTGGGCAGGTGATTCCAAAATAAAGCCTGAGGTATTGGAATACCTGGGTATTGAACAGACCGCTGATTGGGATTGGCGGGCTTATAAAAATAACCTGGGCAGGCTTGACGAGGAACAGCGGGCAGCCTGGGATGAAATTTATGACCCGATCAATGAGCATCTCAGAGAAAATTACGCAAATATGTCGGAAGAGGATCTGATGAGATGGCGTTACCAGCGGTACATGCAGGATTACCTGGGCTGTATTGCTGCTGTGGATGAGGGCGTTGGCAGGGTACTTAATTATCTTGAAGAGACGGGGCTGGACGAAAATACGGTGGTGGTTTATACGTCCGACCAGGGATTCTATCTTGGGGAACACGGTTGGTTCGACAAGCGATTCATTTACGACGAATCATTCAAAACCCCGTTAATGATTAAGTGGCCCAATGTTATATTACCAGGATCCATGAGTAATGAGATGGTTCAGAACCTTGATTTTGCACAAACATTTCTTGAAATTGCCGGTATCGAGTCGCCGGAAGATATGCAGGGAGAAAGTCTGATGCCGCTCCTGACCGGCGATATACAAGCGTGGGACCGGGATGCTGTGTATTACCATTACTACGAGTATCCTTCCATTCACATGGTTAAACGTCATTATGGAATAGTCACCACCGATTATAAACTGGTCCATTTTTATTTTGATGTGGATGAATGGGAACTTTATGACAGGAATATTGATCCCCTGGAGATGAAAAATATTTATGATGATCCGGAATACAAGGAGGTTCGTGAAGAACTGCATCAAAAACTGGAAGAGCTGCGTGTGAAGTACAAAGATTCCCGGGATCTGGATCAAAAGTACATAGATATGTATAACCTGGATAATTAGATTTAGAAAGAAAACGTCATTAACTGACTTATATAAAACTAAAAAACCGGATTCCGGACCCATTGTCCGGAATCCGGTTTTTAAGTTTTTGCCTGTTTTGCGCTTAATACATGCATATCAAGCACGACAATATAGCAGGAGATTTCGTTCAGACACTACACGGGGGTTTGAACGCTTAGGTATTACTTCGGGGCTCCGGAATCCCGGCACATTTCTATTTTAGCTGGTTAAGTGCAAATGCGCAGGCTCCCAGTGAAATGGCCCGGGTTGCGCCAATACGACTGGTGGCTATTGCCAGCCTGGGGATCGGATCGTATGAGATCTTCTTATCTGAACCGGGAACCTGGATCTCTTTTGAATAATCCTTGTAAAACGCTTTGCTTTCTGAAGGATCATCCAGGTTAAATATCCGTTGAACTAACCGGGGCAGGTCACTTGAGTCTGCCGGGTGAAATGAGGCTCCGAGTTCTTCCATTACCGAAGGCATATAGAGGTCTTTGGCACCAGTGATCCCCCCTCCGATAACGATGATCCCGTCTGTAAAGGTAAATAGATTTGCCACCACATCACCCAGGGCCCGTCCTGTTTCCCGGTAAGCTTCCATAGCAGCTTCCTTATTGCCATTCCTGTTCCCCGTGGCAATGTCATAGATATCTCTTGGCATCAAATCAGTGGGATATCCGATCCCCGCTTTTTCTGTATATACACGAACCACAGACCGTGTGCTCACTACCTCTTCGGCATTTACATCAGGACTGTACCTGTTGCTGAATAACCAAACTTCAGCGGCCGTGGAATTATCGCCGATGAATAACTGTCCGTTTCGGACAAGTCCGCCACCAAAACCGGTACCAAGGGTGAGTCCCACAAGGTTATAATATCGTTTCATGCTTCCTGAGGTTTCCAGCTTGCCGTTTATTTCAGGCAGGATCCCGGCCAATGCTTCACCATAGGCAAACAGGTCACCGTCGTTGTTGATAAACACAGGCAGATCAAAGGCATCTTCCAGGATCGTCTTCAATGGTATGCCACCTCTGAATGAAGGCAGGTTATTAAGGTCACCGATTATTCCATTGGGATAATCGGCCGGGCCCGGAAAGGCAAAGCTGATGGCTGCCGGCTTTTCTGAAACCTGTTCCATTACTTCCCTGAACCCCGAAATGATCGTTGAAATACAGAGGTCAAGATCATGGGCATTGGCATCTTTTCTTACATCTTCAGTGATTGCTTCCCCTTCCCTGATCGCAGAAAACACAAAGTTGGTGCCTCCTGCATCAAGGGTCAGAATCACCCTTTTGTCTCTGTAAATGTCCATGAATTAAGCTTTAGCAGGTTTGAATGCAACGAGGAAAATATAGATCATACAAGCTGCAGGCACCAGAAATCCGGCCATCAGACCGAACAGGTCAGCCACTCCGCCAAACAAAATGGGAACAATGGCACCACCGATTATAGCTGTAACCATTAACCCGGAAATTTCATTGCTTCTTTCAGGCATTGCATCCACCGTAATTGAAAATACTAACGGGAAAACATTGGCAAATCCCAGTCCGATAACAAAAATGAGTACAATGGCAACCCCCTCGTTTGGAGCAAGGAAAAGACCCGCGATGCCCAGTATGGAAATAACAGCCGAGATGATCAGGAACAACCTGGGTTTTATCCAGTTCAGGATAACGCCGCCGAGAAATCTGCCGGACATGAGCGAAATAAAGAAAAACAGGGTGCCAATGAGCCCCTTCTCCTTGATGTCAAAACCAAATTTGTTCTGCAGATAGTTAGGTAATTTGGCACTCATACTCACTTCGGATCCCACATACAGGAAAATTCCGATTACCATGAGCAATACAAAGGGATTCTTCAGTAATTTAAAGCAGGAGGCAAAAGATGCAGGCACCTCCTTACTTGCAGCCTTCTCTTCAATTTTGGTCGCCAGCAGGTAGATTATTACCAGGATGATAACGACACCATATATGGGGAAAAGTAATTTCCAGTCCATGCCCCAGTATTTAGCTGCAATAATGGGAACAAGGGATCCTGAAAGTGACCCTATGGCCTTCACAAACTGACCAAAGGAGAGGTTCCTGGAGTACTTTCCCTCAGGGGATACATCTCTCATAATAGGATTACCAGCCACCTGGAGCATGGTTGCTCCAGTACCCAAAAACAGCAGTCCGCCCAAAATCATCAGGAAGGAGCTGTAATTACTTAAAATTGGAAGGAGCATACCTATCAGAGCGGCGATCAGCCCCAGGGTAAGAACATGTTTCCGTCCCTTTCGATCCTGGTACAAACCCACGGGCAACGACAACAGGCCAAACATAATGAAGCCCATAAATGTAACGAGTCCGGCCTGGAAATTACTCAAACTGAAGTCGTTTTGAAGTTGACTGGTTAACGGGCCGGAGACATCCCCGAATCCCATGATCAGGAAAGCCAGGAAAATAGGTGTAGATCTCAGAAAATTACTTTTCATTGTTACAGGTTTTAATGAATAGGCAAAAATAGCAGAATAACTTAAAAATATGCAAGGCATGAAATAAATCATACAATATGTTGTTTCGATTCATGGGAAAGAAATGATCGATAATCGGAGGGTTTAATGAAAATTAAGTAGCGTCTGTCAATTAAGTAGAGTGGCAGAACTTGATGGAACGATTAAAAAAGTCATTAAAAAACAAATAGATGCGTAAATGCATGTAAAAACAATTAACTTTGCAGCAGTTATTTGAATTAAGAATTTGCGCAAGAGCAAACTAGTTTCCTTATAAGACATTAGTTCCACACTGCACTCTTTTTTAAATCCAATAAAACGTAAGAGCCCTGGAGCGGAATTACTTGCCATTTGTTAATGGGAAAGAAACCTGCTACAGGCAAATTCAGGACTGCATGTTGTGATCACAACAAAATGGTCACGGAGATGTTACCTGAATAAGAATTATTAAACAATAAACAGTATTTAAAATGGAAAATGGAAAATTAAAATGGTATGATGATGTAAAAGGATTTGGCTTCATCGAAACTGAGAATGGAAAAGATATTTTCGTTCACAGAACAGGATTAGCTGATTCACATTCAGACCTTCAACCGGACCAGGCAGTAGAATTTGAAGTAAAAGAGGGTGAAAAAGGACTCTTTGCTGTCAATGTCAGGGCAATTGACTGATCGGCGGTTTCGATCAGACAAATAGATTAGAACACAGCGTAGTAACTAAAAAATAATTAATGGGTAGATCACGGGAATCATTTAATAAAAAAGACGTAAGAAAGAAGAAGGAGAAAAAGCGAAAGGACAAAATGGCCAGGAAACTGGCACGCAAGGATACTGACACCAAGAGCGGAGATGATATGATAGCCTATGTTGATGAATATGGGAACATTACATCCACACCGCAGGATCCATCTGAAAAGGAGGAGACCAATCTGGAAGATATAGAAGTCAGCATCCCGAAGAGTGACGGCGTTGCCCGGGACAAAACAAGAACCGGGATTATTACGAATTTTTACGATTCAAAGGGTTTCGGATTTATCAGAGACACAGAGACCAAAGAGAGCATATTTGTTCATGTGAACAATGCGCACGAGGACCTTGCTGAGGGAAACAAAGTAAGTTTTGAAACAGAAAAGGGACAAAAAGGTCTCACTGCTGTCAATGTTAAAGTGATCAGGTAATCTATTGATTAAAATGAACTATACTCAAAAATTGGCCCTCCTTTAAAATAAAGGAGTGGCACAATTTTGAGAATCTCAAAACATCTGTTATATTTGCATCCGCAAAAAGATATTGCGGGGTGGAGCAGTTGGTAGCTCGTTGGGCTCATAACCCAAAGGTCGT
>JBBDIE010000073.1:0-32140 GCA_040880545.1 Bacteroidales bacterium
CAAGCCGGTGAATTCAGAAAGTCTGCGGTGGTTTATCAAAGCGAAGGCAACGGAACGGCCGATATTTCCCTGACCCTGCATCCGAACCAAACTTTTTTGTTCAATATGGTAATACTGCCTCAGCCGGATACTACAGAAGAATTTTCGGTTATAGAATCCGCCGGGCAATGGTCGAAACAGGAGGAATGGATCAGGTTAAAATTTGGAAATAAGAAGATCCTGGCAGGCTCACTTTTTGATACTACCTTCGTGGATAGTCCACAATTCAGGGTAGTAGATGACAGCACAGTAGATATAAATGATACGCTGGATTTCATCACAATCTGGGGAATTAATTGCAGCAAAGTAAAATAGCTCCCGATTATTTCAATTTTTAATTAACAAACCATTATTTTCGCAGTTTCAATCACAATTTGATTCTTTATGCTTACAGTTCATAAGATCGGGGGTACCTCCATGAGTAAATTCGGGGAGGTAGTGGAAAACATCATTATCGGTCAGGCGACCGGGGGTAATTATTACGACAGAATTTTTGTGGTATCGGCCTACAACAATGTTACCAATTGGTTATTGGAACATAAAAAAACCGGTGAACCTGGGGTTTACGATCTTTTCGTCAGAGATGAAGGTTTTGAAGATGCGTTGCAGACACTACTTCAAAAGCTCATTGAAATAAACCGGACCTTTAAGGGTGTCGGGCTTGATCAGGACGTGGCTGATCAGTTCATTAAACAGCGGGTCGAGCAGTCAAAAAATTATCTGAACAGCCTTTCCGAGGTTTTGGCCTCCGGGTATGTAAACAAAGCGAATATTCTGTTGGCTGCAAGAGAGATACTGGCATCCATCGGGGAGGCTCATTCTGCATTTAATTCGGTCAATATTCT
Organism: Bacteroidales bacterium; assembly: GCA_040880545.1. Taxonomy (GTDB): domain Bacteria; phylum Bacteroidota; class Bacteroidia; order Bacteroidales; genus M55B112. The sequence goes on from JBBDIE010000073.1 coordinate 885, forward strand.
CCGGAATCGTGGGATAAATGCTCATTTTACAGATCTTTGCGGATTCAACGATTCCGATTATCTCACCATTGACCAGCGAATACACAAAGCGTTTCAAGAGATCGACCTTACCACTACCCTGCCTGTTGCCACGGGTTATACGAAAGGTACCGAAGGAATTATGCGTGAATTCGACAGGGGCTATTCAGAAGTTACATTCTGTAAAATAGCAGTGGAGACCAAAGCTTCGGAGGCGGTTATCCACAAAGAATACCACCTGTCCAGTGCCGACCCTGCCATCGTTGGTATCGAAAATTCACGTCCTGTAGGACAAACCAATTTCAATGTGGCAGATCAGCTGGCCGATATCGGCATGGAAGCGATCCATCCCAAGGCTTCGAAGCCATTGGAACTGGCAGGTATCAACATCCGCATTAAAAACACTTTTGAGCCGGAACATCCGGGCACCTTGATCACACGTGATTACAGGGGTACCGATTCCAGGGTAGAAATTATTTCCGGAACTGACCAGGTTGTTGCAATCGAAATCCACGATCCCCTGATGGTGGGAGAAGTGGGATTTGACCTGAATATGATGAAACTCATTGAACGGTACAGGATCAGTTATATACTGAAAGCCACCAATGCCAACAGCATTACCATGGTGATCTGGGAAAAGGATAGTACAAAAAAACTTATCCGGGAACTAAAAGATACCTATTACGAAGTTACAGAAAAGAAAGTGGCGCTGGTATGTACCCTGGGTACCAATATTGCCAAACCCGGTTCCATGGCCAGCGCAACCCAGGCACTTTATTCCGAAAATATCAATATTGAAGCCATTTCCCAATCTTTAAAGCAGGTAAATATGCAGTTTGTCATCAACAGAAAAGATTATAAAAAAGCCATTATCGCACTAAACAGGAGTCTTTGCCTGTAGTAATTAGTGTTTGAAAGAAATCTAAGTCTTTTGCCAGACTCTATTTAGAATTTTTCTAAATTAATTTAACTTCGAGGCAACCTTTTTCAAATTCCGACAAGTATAGTGTTTATATAAACAACTATTCCGGATATATGGATCCGCATAACCGTTATATCAAAACTTTGCTCAACGACTGCAGAAAGAATAACAGGAGTGCCCAGAAGGCCCTCTATCAATTCTTTTACAGTTATTGCCTGAGTATCTGTATGCGTTATGCAGACACACAGGAAGATGCAGTTGAAATTATGCACGACGGGTTTATGAAAGTCTTTACATATATCGGGAAGTTCGACAGAAAAAGGCCATTTAAACCATGGATCAGAAAGATCATGATCAACAGTGCGCTGGACCACATTAAAAAACAAAATAAAATAAAATTAATTGATAGCCTGGACCAGGGACTGGAATTATCCGCCGAGCAGCATGATCAGCATCCTGTCAGTTATGAAGATCTGCTGGAAATGATCAGAAAACTTCCGCCGTCCTACGGCACCGTATTCAATTTAAGAGCCATAGAAGGATATAAACATAAAGAGGTGGCAGAGATGCTTGGTATTTCTGTGGGAACCTCAAAATCAAACTATGCAAAGGCAAAACAGAAACTAAGAGCGTACCTCTCCACCTATTTCGGAGTAGTACAATAGGTATGAAAGAGCAAGACAACATAGAGAATTTTTTCAGGAAAAGGTTGGGTACCCACGAGTTTCCTTTCCAGGAGAGCAACTGGAAGAAGATGGAGGAAAAGCTGAATGCTGCCAACCTTCCTTCATCCGGATCGGGTAACTCATGGTCGGCGTCAAAAGTAGTGACCATCATGGCCATTGCATCTGGAGTCCTGTTTTCTGCCCTATGGTTTACACGTGAACGGTCCCCGGAGAAGATAACCCCCACCGAAGTTACAGCGGAGGTTGAAACAGCACCTCCCGGAAGTGGTAGTATGGAGTCAGAATCGCCTCCATCTGAAAAATCCAGAACTGTACAGCAGGACATAGCAGAGTCAGGTAAAAACGAAGTTCGTACGGCAGACAATCTTAATGAAATTCACGAGCCCAATAAAAAGAAAGTCGTAGAAGTTACGAATGCAGATATATCTGAACCGATTCAAACATCCCCGGAATTATTTATGCAAACATCCGTTCAGAAAAACCAAAATCATTCATTACCAGTAGAAACGAAGAATGCCCGGGAAATTGATATTGCTTCCATTACCAACGACCCTGCCATACCTGGTGAACGCTTGCGTGGAAAGAACCTGGTTCCAATGGGCCTCCTCCCACCGAACTCCTTCCCCGGAAAGGACAGCAGGAGTTTGTCACTTCCAATACCTATCACAAATGCCGGATCTGACAACACCGCATCACCGGTAAATGTGCCTGGAAGAACATTCCTGAGCCGCTGGTCAGGATCAATATCCCTCTCACCGGATCTTACCGGTACCGGATTATTCAACCGGAAATCGGTTTCCCCAATCATGGGGGCGCGCCTTTGGTTTGCTGTTTCCGATCGCTGGTCCGTGTCGGCAGGCGCCCTCTACAATACAAAAAAATACTTCACAAATCCCGGTGAATACACTCCCCCTGAGGGATACTGGGAAAACAAAACCAATGGGATACTGCCAGCTAGTATTTTCGGTGAATGTACAGTACTTGACATTCCTGTAATGGTATCGTACAGGGTCACAAGTCGCGAAAAACTCAACCTTTCAGCCTCCATGGGCATGAGTAACTACCTGATCCTGGATGAATATTACGCATTCGAATTTGATCAGCCCAATCCGGGGTCAGCAGAAAACTGGAGCACAGATAATAACAGTCCGGCGGGATGGGGAATCACAAATTTCGCGGTAAATATTGACCTGAGATTATCACCTGCATTCACGGTATCCATGGAACCCTATCTGAAAATTCCTTTAAAACAGATGGGATGGGGAAATGTTGATCTATACAGCATGGGGTCGTTACTCAGTATAAAATTCAATCTTAAATAATTCATAATGAAGAATCGCTCTTACATACAAATCCTCTGTCTGACTTTCATTTTTTGTCAATATCAGGTTTCAGCACAGGTGTATGAATCGAAGAAAAATAAAATCACGTTCTTTTCACAAGCACCCCTGGAAGATATTGAATCTGAAAGTAATCGCGCATACGTCATGGCCGATCTCTCCTCAGGCGAGGTTAAATCTACTGTTCCCATCTCCTCCTTTGCGTTTAAAAAATCACTGATGCAGCAGCATTTCAATACCCAGTATATGGAATCTGACAAATTTCCATACGCCAGTTTCACCGGAAAACTCAACAACATTGATGACCTGAAACAGCAAAAAAACGGTGAATACACACTGAATGGCAGTATGACGATCCATGGTGTTACACAATCGTATACGGAAACAGCCACCATTCGTTTTGAAGACGAAAAACTCAATGGAAATGTAAAGTTCAAGGTCCGGGTGGATGATCACGATATTAAAATCCCACGCTTTGTTATACGAAACATTGCTGAAGTAATTGATGTGGAAGTATGGATCAATCTCACAAAAAAATAGCCTTATGTCAACATTGAAAATCATACCTGTATTGCTTTTATGTTGTATAATTCCTGTGTCAGCACAGGAGACTGAAATAGGTCAGGAAGCACAGATCGTGCACAGCACCTTCCTGGGTACCCGGGTTGTGAATGGCCAGTCAACCGAGCTTCCTGGTACCGGTGAACTGAATTTTATGATCAATCACAGGTTTGGTCTCCTAAAGGACGGACTGTATACATTCTTCGGACTGGACCAGGCAGATATCAGACTTGGATTTGATTATGGTATCAATGAAAACATTGCAGCAGGAATTGGTAGGAATTCCTATCAGAAAACCTATGATCTGAGTCTGAAGGCCCATCTGTTAAGGCAAAAAAGTTCAGGTATGCCACTCTCTGCTACAGGGTTTGTCTCAGGATATTATAATACGCTGCAAAATTATTTTCCGGTAGAACAGGAAAATTTTCTGAACAGGCAAAGCTATGTGGTACAGTTGAATATTGCCAGGAAGTTCTCGGAGATAATTTCCCTGATGGCGGGCGGGGTCTGGATCCATGAAAATTATAATCTGTCAGCTTCAGCAGCGAAAGACTATGTGGCGATGGTTGCGTCATCCAGGATCCGTGTATTTAAACGTGTACACCTCCTGGCAGAATATTATGCCGTATCCAATAAAAATCCGGGCGCATATAATCCCTTCTCTATTGGAGTAGATCTTGATACTGGCGGTCACTTGTTCCAACTTATGGTATCAAATACCCAGGTGACATTCGAAAAGGGATTAATGACAGATACCTTCGGAAACTGGGGTAATGGAGAAATCTACTTTGGATTTAATCTTATTCGGGTATTCTATTTAAAATAATCATGATGGAGCGTAAACAATTTTTAAAGAATTTAGTCATTAATGGAAGCATGGTATTCGTACTGCCATCATTGGTACTCAAAGCATGTGAAAAAGAGGGGCCCAATGGACTTCCAACTGAAGGATTTGAGCTGGATCTGAATGATTCATCGTATGTCGCATTATCGGAAACTGGAGGGTACGTTATCCTGGAAGAATATGGAATAATTATTATACGCACAGGAGAAACGGAATATGTGGCCCTCTCCAGTATATGCACCCATCAGGGTTGTACTATCGGATATAACCCAAGCTCAAACATTTTACCCTGTCCGTGTCATGGTTCGATTTTCGATATTGATGGTAGCGTTCTAAGTGGCCCTGCACCGACACCTCTCAAAATCTATGAAACAACCCTGCTTGAAAATATACTGATCATCAATTAAACCGAAATAAATATCATTTATACATTAAAATCAATTGCTATGAAAAAATCAATTACCCAATTTGGAAATTTCACTACACTCTTACTGGCTATTTTCATGTTATTAACCAGTATTGTATCTGCTCAAACTACGCATGAAGTAAATGTTATAGACACGGAGTTTGACCCCGCAAACATCACCATCAAAGCGGGCGACCAGGTAACCTGGACAAATTCAATGGGTTACCATAGTGTTAACGGAACACAGACATCCTATCCATCAAACCCTGAATCTTTTTTCGTCGCTGAAGGAACCGGATGGACCTATGATTTTACTTTCACGACACCGGGATTCTACGAATATCATTGTGACCCCCATATTGGACTGGGAATGAAAGGGACGGTCACTGTTATCGATGAAGTTACACTTACTGTGAGCTTTTCCGGTATGAACCCCCATGTGGGTCAGGATTTGTGGCTTGCTGTGATTGACCAGGAGACCGGGAAAGAATTTGGGCGTGTAAAGACAGAGGCCGCTATTGAATTTGATGTGGTAGTTCCGGGTATTGAAACCGGCCGCTCCTATCATGTGGATTTTTACGCTGATCATAACGGGAACGGAAAGTATGATGCTCCTCCCACGGATCATGCATGGAGGATGGAACTGAATGATGTTATGGAGGATGCGCTGCTTGAATTCACCCACAATACCAATTTCACCGATGTAGACTGGAACCACAAACTGACCGTGAAATTTTCAGGCATGAGCCCACATGTGGGTCAACTGTTTGAACTCTATCTGTACAATACAACAACGGAAAGTTATGTGGATACGTTCATCCTGGATGAGATTACATCCGTAGATTTTGATGTAGCCTCATATAATATTGAACCGGGTTCAGGCTACAACATTGATTTCTTTGCCGACCTGAACGGCAACGGCATGTATGATGCCCCAAATACGGACCACGCATGGCGCATCACACTGGATGAGGTTATGGGAGATACGGTCATAGAATTTTCACACAATGTCGACTTTACCAATATATTTGAAACGACTTCCATAATTCGTACAAATCTGGCTGATGGATCAATCAGTCTCTACCCGAACCCGGCAGCCGGTCAACTGCATCTTTCATTAGGTGATCAGATGGATGGCGAACGAACGGTAGAGATACTGAACACATCGGGTCGGGTGGTTTATCATGCGGTTGTTGCACCGGACGTGTCAAATTCTGTGTTACAGATTGAAAGCCTGGTACAAGGAGTTTACTTTGTGGTGGTGCAATCTGAAAAGAGACAGGCTGTTGAAAAATTCCTGAAGCTGGAATAGGTTTTAAGAACAAATAAGTCCTGGTATAATTATTTACTTTGGTATAGTGGAGACAAGGCATGCCTTGTCTCTACTCAATGCTGAATAACTCCCCGGCCAGGTTGATCTGTTCCGCATCACCCAGCAGATAGGCAATATCCCCACTTTCCATTGCCATGGAAGGAGACGGGTGTTCTATGATTTCATCCCCTCTCTTTATAGCCAGCAACGTTACTCCGGTCTCTTTTCTTAGACTAAGTTCTTTGGTGGATTTACCTTCAGCTGCAGAGCCGGTTTCAACACTTACCGCTGATATGTTAATGGTGGACATTTCGTCGAAAATGGTGGACTTGTTCACCTTATCCATCTCAGTAAACTCTCCCAGGTGGGTATTTCTCAGGTGAGTCAACATCCTGTTAATTTCTCTGAGAGGGTATAATTTCTCTACCAGGACCCTGTTAAACAGGTCGATGGCAATTTCTAGCTTCTCCGGCAACACCTGGTCTGCTCCAAGCTTATACAACTGACCGATATTTTCAGTACTCTGCGCCCTGGCCAGGATCCTTGCCCCTTTGTTCATTTGTCTTGCTTTATCGATAATCGCCATGGAGGTAATGATATTTCCGATGGAAATGACAATAATGTCCGCTGTATCTGCGTGGGCTTTTCTTAATATCGGTTCGTTAGCTGCATCCCCATAGACCACATTGTCGCCATTATCCATTTTACTCTTTGCAATGGATGGGTCAAATACAATGGAAACGTGGGGCATTTCAAAATGACGGGCCATCATCGACAGCTTTATCGCGCTGGGATCCTTTCCTATGATCACCAGGTGGTTCTTTAACGCTGGTATCTCAACTTCTTTCAATGGGAACAGTCCATTCACAACAAAATCGGGAAGTGGCAATCTGAGTATCCGGTTCGAAAGGGGTACTGAAAACTTTATAAGAAATGGGGTAAGGGCCATAGTGATGACCGACACAGCCAAAAATAACTGAAAGTAAAAACCGGAAATAATGGAAAGATCCAACCCAATCTTCGCCAGGATGAATGAAAATTCACCCACCTGTGATAGTGCCAGGCCAACCAACACCGTACCCCGAAATGTGTGTCCCAAAATAAAACCGACCCCTCCTGCAATTACAGATTTCAATACAATTACCAGGACGACACTCAGCAGAACGAGCCAGGGATTTGCCAGAATAAATGAAATATCCAGCAACATTCCCACAGAAACAAAAAAGAAACTGGTAAAAATGTCCTTGAACGGATTCAGGTTAGCGAAAGCATTGTGACTATATTCTGAATCGGAGATCATCAGACCGGCCAGGAATGCTCCAAACGCAATGGACATCCCTAATTTGTGTGTCAACATGGCAATGGAAAAGCAGATCAGAAGAATGCTCATGATAAAGAGTTCCTGGTTCCTGGTAAGGGCTATCTGATGCAACAATTTAGGTACCAGCCACTTATTTCCCACATATACAAAACCAAGTATAATGACCACCTTGGCACCAAGCTTCAACAGCTCGGTGGAGAGATTAACTGACATATCCGACAATAAATCTGTTGCCAGTAGCAATGGAACAAGCATCAGATCCTGGAATATCAGGATCCCCAAAACGGTACGTCCATAGTTTGAGGAAAGTTCAGACCGTTCCTGTAACAGTTTCAATACAAGTGCCGAACTACTCAATGCTATCAGAAATCCGACAAAAATACCCGACTCCCAGTCCATATCGTAAAATATGGATACAACGTAAAAAACAGCTGCAGTAATAAAGACCTGAAGAAATCCACCCACAAAGACAATTCTTCGGATTCTCACCAGGTGTTTCATCGAAAATTCCATCCCAATGGTAAACAGCAATAGTGCCACGCCGATTTCAGCAAGCACCTCTATTTCATGGTCACCTCCAACCAGGGAAAGCAGGTGTGGTCCGGCCAGTATACCGGTTAACAGGTAACCAACAACGGTGGGGATTTTTATCCTGGTAAATAAAAAGTTCACCGCTGTGGCCAGGGCAAAAATGACTACTATATCGTTGAGGATTCCCAATTTGTTTTTCGGTTTTTCGGTTAAACAGTTGACTTTACCAACCTCTATAAATTTACAGAATATTTCAGCACAACCAACAACCAGGAAGCAAGGTTCACAGAACAGTTCTCAGGTATAGAAAAACAAAGAATAAATTTTCTGAAAGTATGATAAGTGGAACCCCATTCCAGGACCCTGCCAACTAAAGGTCCCTGAAGGGCTTTGGTGCATTAGCAACCCGGACCCTAAAACCGGGCCCCCACACCCGATACCTGATACACCTCCAGCATCTTACGTACCTGCCCTTCCACATGGAAGTGTTCCTCAACGCCTTTTCGAGCCATTTTGGCCATTTCGTCGAGCTTCACCGGATCTTCAAACAGACTTTTCAGGCTGTCAACAAGTGCTTCTGGACTGTTAGGTTCGTAGGTGATACCTCCGTTGGAAAGAAGAATTATTTCGGGGAAGGCTCCCAATGCAGGTTGAACAACGGGAATACCGGAGGCCATCGCTTCCAGCAGATAAATCCCGAATGCCTCACCCTTTCTCACAGGAACCGTTAATACCGACACATCACTGAAGAAAGCTTTCAGGCTTTCCTCATCAAAATCTCCCTGGAATAAAACAGCTTCCAACAAATGTTCCTTTTTCAGTTTTTTCCTGATATTTTTAAGGAATTTCCTGTCATCACCAGTAAATCCTCCCGTGATATGCAATTCGACATCGGCAAAGTCCGGGTCCCTCCTGAGCAGTATAAAAGCATCCACAAGGATATCCAGTCCCAGTTCATGACACATTCTCGACACATACCCGATGTTACGTTTCTTGGCGGATGGTAATTCAAACCTGTAATTCCCGGGGTAGATCCCGATATGTACAGGGTGCATTTTCTCATCTGTTATATGCAGGTATTTTTTCATCTCTCCAGCATAAAAATTGCTCACTGGAATAAAAGCGTCCACATATTTTGATCGTTCTGCCATTAGCTCCCAGACCTTTTGCTGAAAATAGGGTTTCATCACATCCACCCACTGATCCTCATCCTGCAGGGAACAGACCACCGGCACTTTCATCTTTTCCGAAAGTCTGTGTGCCAACCCGACCAACAGGGCATTTGAAAGGTGAATCACATCCGGTTTACAATTATCAGCGATCCAGCCGACCATCCGGTCGAGCTCCTTTCTCTGCATTCCATCCTCGCCCAACAGCATGGAAATGGTCATTTCCTCAAGCCCTTTGGCCCTGGTAGAGCCGGCAAACTTAGCTGCCAATCTGAGCATCCGTGGGGAATTCAGCAAGCGGTCCACCCAGGAGGGTGCTTTCCGGAAGAGCGGGTACAATTGCTTTAAATAGAGACTGACAGCCCCGTAAAAAACCGGCGTCTCTCCGGTGAGATCATGCTCATCTGCAAACAGTGGAAGGTACATGGGCAGCTTCACAACATTATGTTCCGATGCTCTGAGTGCCTCAACAAACTTACTGTCCCGCAAACAGTTTCCGCAGTAAAAACTGCCGCCTGATCCCGGGATTATGTGCATGATATTCATAATGCTCTTCTATTTTTTTCCAAAACAATATATCCTTCCATCGTCTGCGCCAACAATTATCCGTCCGTCGATTACAGCCGGGTTCCCGTTAATGCCGCTCCCCAGTTCATAGATCCATTTAACGGCACCGTCATACGTATCTAGCAGCGCCAAATCCCCGCGCATAGTGGCTACCACCAACCGGTTTTTTACCAGTACCGGGGATGCATCCACCCTGCTCCGCATATTTCTTTTCCACAAAAGGGTTCCGTCGGCTTTGCTGAAACAGTAAACATACTTGTCCCGATTGCCAATAAATACAACCTTTGATGAAAGTGATGGCGATGCAATAAAGGGCAGGTCAGTGTCGGGATTTTTATAACTCCAAAGCACATGGCCGTTTCGCAGATCCATGGATGTAAATTTCCCATCGTAATCACCCACAAAAGTGATCCAGTTGTCAACAGCAACAGAACCTGCCACATACGTGGCCACAGGCTCCCTGCTCTTCAATGAACCATCCTTCACATATACCTGGTGCATCAGTCCGTCGCATCCCCCGAAAATGGCCACACCCTTATAAATTGCAGGAGAGCCATTGATGAAATTATCCGATTCGTATTTCCACAACCCTTTTCCTGTAACAGCATCTATTCCATGCAGGTAGTAATCGTAACTCCCGATTACCAGGATATTTTCCTCACCCAGGATATTCGGGGCGCCCATGATCTGTCCTTCGGTTTCGTAGGTCCAGATCACCTTCCCTGTTAAAAGCTCCAGGGCCAATACTTTTCCGTCCAGGTTTCCCACATAAACCATCCCTTTATGGATCAGTGCGGCTGCCTCGATGCCATTGCCGGTATTGATCTTCCACTTCAGTTTACCCTCCATGGTAATTCCATAAACATTGCCATCCACCGACCCGGCCACGATGATCCCTTCGCACACAACCGGTGAGGCTTTGATGGCATCGTTGGTTTTAAAATTCCAAAGCAAATCTGGTTCTGCCGGAATACTTGCAGTTGTGCTTCCCCGCAGTTGCGTATCGCCCCTGAAATTTGTCCAGCATGACTGGGCAGCCATCATTCCGGGAAATCCCAGAATGACTAAGATGGTGATGATACTGGTAATTCTTTTCATAATCAAATTGCTCCTTCCTGAATTCAGTAAATAGAGTGTGCCTTTACCCCCCCATTCAACTATTGTGCCGCTTTGACAAAGCACCCGTTGGACAGCTTTCCACTACCTGGTCGGCAACCTTTGTCAACCCTTTATCCAACGCTTCACCAAAGGGTACTCCAATGACCACATCAAAACCCCGGCCGATAAAGCTCATTCCGAAAGTTTCCTTGTGCTCCTCTGTAATATGCACACATATCCCGCACCTGATGCACTTATTCGGTTCGTAGATCACAAAGTCGTGCTGTATCTGTTTTTTTGTCACTTTCCGGTCCTCCGACCAAAAATGCTTCTGGTTTGCCTTGTACTCATCGGAAAGACTCCTCAGTTTGCAGTCGGATATTGCACGACAATCGCAATGCATGCAGCGGGCAGCCTCTGCCATCACCTGCTCCCTTGAAAAACCTTCAGCAAGATCAGCAGGTTCGATGCGGTCCCCCTCCACCGATTCCTTCATATATTCGATAATCTCTTCCTGCAATAGTTTACCAAACCTGGAATTGAACATGAATGGTTCTCCGGTTACAGGTTTACCCGAAAGGAACTGGTCTATACTGAATGCTGCCTCCTTCCCTTGCCCGAGCGTCCGTATGGCTAATTTGGCAGGTCTTACAGCACTTCCCACAGCAAACACCTTTGGAATTTTGGTGACATAGCTCTTCTTTTCAGATTGGATGCCATGGCCGGTCATCTCCAGTCCCCAACCTTCGGTCTTGTCATGATCAGAATTTTCAGGATCGCTACTCCCGGTTGCAACCAGCACAGCATCGAATTTCTTAACAATTTTTCTGAATTGTTCGTCATCAACCTCGGTTTCAGGATAGATCCATGCTCCCAGTTTTTCAATGAGCGAAATTTCATTGATAAGAACTTCAGCCGGTAACAAGCCACTATCAACTTCCTGCCAAAGCGAACCTCCGGGACGATTCCTGCGGTCATACACATCGCACTGGTGTCCCCTTAGTTGAAGATAATAGGCAGCAGCCAGTCCGGCAGGACCCGCACCAATAATTGCAATCTTTTTTCCGGTATCCTCCGCCCTTTCCGGCAGCCAGGGTGACAGACCATCCAGGTCGTGATCGCCTGCATAGCGTTTTAACAAACAAATAGATACCGCCTTATCCACCGACTTTCTTCTGCATGCACCTTCGCAGGGCGCCGGGCATATTCGCCCGAACACAGCCGGCAGGGCAATATCCTGCTTCACCACCCTGAGTGCTTCCTGGAATTTACCCTCTGCAAGGAGTCGGTTCATTAATGGAATATCCATGTGTGCCGGGCAGGTGAGCTGACACGGCGCTTCGCAGTCTCCCACATGCTCACTCAGCAGCAGATCCAGTGCCATCTGGCGCGACTCAAATACTTCCGGGTCACTGGTAATGATATCCATGTTCTCTTCAACCTGCAACGAACACGACGGAAAGAGTTTCCCGGTTTTGCTATCCTTTACCATGCAGATCATGCAGGAAGTGAAATGGTTTTTCCCTTCCCTGTAACACATGGAAGGAATATCCATGCCATTTTTTCTGGCGGCATCAATTACGGTGGTCCCGGCCGGCACATTCACTTCCACGTTATTTATCTTCAGTTTTGGCATATTCCTATATTGTTATTACAGCATCCTCGGGACAGACCTGGCGGCAACCGTCGCATTTGATGCATAATTCAAGGTCAATGGTATGTTTTTCATGGGGTTTGAAAGGAATGGCATCCACGGGGCAATCCTGGGCACAAAGTGTACAGCCGATACAATCATCGGTGATCTCGTACCGGATCAATTCCTTGCATTTCCCTGTGGGACAAATACCCTGAATGTGTGCCTCGTATTCGTCCCTGAAAAATGCCAGGGTTGTTTTTACCGGGTTGGGTGCGGTTTTACCTAATCCGCACAGGCTGCCCCTGGCGGTCCAATCGGCCAGTTTTTCAAGTTCTTCCAGATCTTTCAAGGCTCCCTTTCCTTCCGTGATCTTCTCCAGCATCTCCAGCATCCGCTTGGTTCCGACCCTGCAGAAGGTACATTTACCGCACGATTCATTCTGAGTGAAGGAGAGAAAGTACTTTGCCATATCCACCATGCAGTCGGTATCATCCAGCACCACCATGCCCCCCGATCCCATCATGGCACCCACGCCCTGGAGCGATTCAAAATCGATGGGGGTATCCGCCAAACTGGCCGGTATACATCCTCCTGACGGCCCCCCGATCTGAATGGCTTTAAATGTCCTGCCAGGAGCTACACCACCGCCAATCTCCTCAACTACCTCACGAATGGTAATACCCATGGGTACTTCGATCAGGCCTCCCCGGGTCACTTTCCCAGCCAGGGCAAACACTTTGGTACCCCGCGAATTTTCGGTGCCAATTTTATTGAACACAGTTGCGCTGTGTCGCAGTATATAAGCAAGTTGAGCAAAGGTCTCCGTATTATTCACCAGGGTGGGCTTCTGCCACAATCCTTTCACAGCCGGATAAGGTGGTCGTATCCTTGGAAATCCCCTTTTACCCTCGATGGAGGCTATCAGGGCGGTCTCCTCCCCACACACAAAGGCGCCGGCGCCCTGGTAAATTTTCAGGTTGAAATCAAATCCGGAACCAAGGATATTTATTCCCAGGTAACCCTCCGCATAACAATTATCCAGTGCTTCCTGTACCCGCGCTACGGCCAGCGGGTATTCGGCCCTGATATAAAGAATTCCTTCGTTTGCGCCCACTGCCCATCCAGCTACGATAATTCCCTCGATAATCCTGTAGGGATATGATTCAAGCAGCATCCGGTCCATAAATGCACCAGGATCACCTTCGTCCCCGTTACAGATCACATATTTTTTATCACTCACCTGGTCGGCAACCATTTGCCATTTCAACCCGGTATGAAATCCGGCTCCCCCTTTCCCTCTGATTCCGCTCTCTTTAATCTCATTGATGATCTCCTGCGGCTTTTTTTTCAAACTTTTCTTCAACGCTATAAAACCCTGTCGCTCTTTATATTCCTGAATATCCACCGGATTGATCACCCCCCTGTATTCCGTTGCGATGGGAACCTGCCGGTCCAGAAATGCAGCCACATGCTTCTCCCTGATATTCAACGAATAACGTTCAACACCCTGCCACCGGCCCTCATCCATCACCTGTTCTATGGCCTGGGTCATCTGCCCTTTCAGCCTGTTCCACCAACCCGAAGGTTTGAAATGACTCCGCACGATCTGATCCACATCAACGGCATTCACTTTGGAATACAGGACCGTTTCACCCTCCACGGGAACCACCTCAACAAGGGGTACCTGGTGACACATTCCCACACAGCCCACATGTTTCAGATGTACATTCAGCCTGTTCCTGTCAATGGTAGTCTTTACAGCATCCCGAATCTCATCGCTTCCACTGGCCACACAACACGATCCCAGTCCGATCCTTACTTCACCTTGTATCTCCCCGCCTGTTGCTTTCCTGAACCGTCGTTCAGACCCACTATCCTTTACCTCTTCAAAATCCGAAATCACCCCGGCGATATTACCCGAGGCCACATGCCCATAGGTTATATTATCGATCTGAACCACGGGCGCCAATGTACAGCATCCCAGACAATTGACCTTCTCTATGGTATATTTCCTGTCGGCGGAAGTATCCTGCTTCCCTTCCATGTGCAATCCTCGCCGGATGGAGTCGTAGACCTGTTCGGCCCCTTTCACATGACAGGCGGTACCTGCACAGACCTTGATGATATGTTCACCAGCCGGTTTAAACCTGAACTGCGAATAAAAACTGGCCACACCGGTGATCATGGATGGCGTGATCTGCGATATTTCCACCACCCTGCGCAAGGCCTCTTCAGGAAGGTAATTGTACCTTCCCTGGATAGCCTGAAGGATGGGAATAACCGATGCCTGTTCCCTCCCCAGTCTTTCAACGATCTGATCTATCTCTTTCAGTTCCCTGTTCATTCTTTATTTTCCAATGCAGTATAAGCTATTTTCTCCCCTGATATAAATCCTTCCCTGCGCAAAAGCAGGAATGGCATAGGAATGCTCTCCCAGTGCCGGTTCATTGATAATGGTGCCCGACCTGTCCGCTTTCATGATATGCATTACCCCACTATTATCCATGATATAGATCTTTCCGTCGACGAGCATGGGTGAACTGTAGAGTGTTGCACCAAAATCCTCTTCCCAGATCTGCTCCCCTGTTTTTGTATCATAACAGACAAACACACCATAACTTGTGGCCAGGTAGAGCAGTCCGTCTTTCGCAACGGGGCTGGCTGCCTCCGACAGGTAATCGTAATTTTCCCATTGCACTTCGGCGCCTGGTTCCGGATTGATCGCAACCAAACTGGCATATTCATTATTGGCATAAACCAACCCATCTGAATAGGCACAGGAGGGGCCCACTTCTCCCATCATCACAGCGACTTTCCATAACTCTTCCCCGGTCTCCACATCGTGGCCGGCCACATTGGGATCTGTATTGGTAACCACCTGTACTTTTCCGTCTGTCTCAATGAGAATGGGGGATGCCCAGGAGATGCGGTTATCCCGTTTAACATCCCATTCGGTTTCACCGGATGTGGTGTTCAATGCCATCATCCTTCCGCCCCTGCCGGTATCGTATTGGATGATCAGTTTATTATTCCAGACCATGAGCGAGGAGGAGTGTCCGTAATGATTCTGCGGTACGCCGAGATTCCTGACCCATACCCTGTTTCCATCCAGGTCGAAAGCAATTACATCACCGGTGGCAAAGATGGCGAACACCCGGTAACCGTCCACCGCCATGGTCGGTGCCGACAATCCTGTATCGTCAGTTACATCAGGCATTTTTGTTGGGGAAGCGGGGATGTTGTCAACCTGCTTCTCCCACAAAAGTTGTCCCGAGTGCCGGTCATAACAGCTTACGATCCGTGCCTGCTGGTCACCACCAGCCAGAAACAGCCTATCACCCCAAATAACCGGTGAATTATATCCCGGTTTGGATAAGGCCACCTTCCACAAAACATTGGTTCCGGCCGAACCGTCCCACGAGGTGGGAATATTTTTATGGTAGGAGACCCCAAGTCCCATGGGGCCCCTGAATGTATTGTGATGTTTCCTGAAATCCGCTTCGCCATAAATAGTCTCCGGTGCCTTTTCAACTGCTGGCCGGACCGATTCTGATTCTGATTCTCCTTCACCGCCTTCTGTATCAACAGACTCTTCTTCTACAACTGCGATATCTGTTGTATTGTCTCTGATTTCAATAATCCGTATCTCATCGTTTCCTGTTGGTTCGTCGATGGTTGCCAATTCACCCGGCAAATAGGTTTCCAGGTAATTTGTAGTGAAGATAGCAGCCGTAAACGCAAGTCCGAAAAGAACAACCCCGGTTACAAAGAGCCATTGCCAGGCGTTTCTCCTTGCTTTGAGAAACACCTCACTGTCGGGATCAGGCATTCCGATCTTATGTTTGATATCGGTAAATATCTTCAGGGAGGCCGCGAATATAATTACCCCGAAAAGCAGCAGGAAGGCACCGGTTTTTACCTGCCGTTCGGAGGTGAAATAAGCTTTTCTTACCATCAAATCAAAATGGCGTATCTCCTCCTTCAGTTGTTCGTTTCTGGGATCATCTTCCAGTTGCTCCACCAACGCTTTCAGTGTTTCGCTTTCGAGCGGTTCATATTTTTTAAGCTGTGCAAAATTAATAAGCAACAACGCAGCAACCACCAGGGAAAATATCCCTGAGATCTGCATTGATTGCTTTGCCAGCTTCAATTTTTCTTCCTGGTTCATGTTAATACTTTTTATCCACAGGACAGTAATTCATACATCTGCCACAACTAAAACAATCGCCTTTATGAGGCACATAATCATCGTGCTTTCTCAGTATAAACTGGTTCATGATCATGATTCCGAGCACCAAACCCAGGTATCCACCCAGGAACCAGCCTCCTTTTTTGAATTTCATCCTGATAAGTGACGCCTCCTCAACCAGCTGATCCATTGATTTCCCCGATTCGAGAAATGCCTGGATATCCAAATTTTCCTCATCTGCTTTAAGTTCCGGGTGTTTGATCAACAGTTCGGAGAGATAAACATCAGGATGCGCCTTTGAGAGAAAGACGTGTGATTTTGATACGGCCCAGCCTCCCAGCACGATCCATACTGGAACCAGTATTCCAAAAAGCGTGTACTGTCTCAGAAATTTTCTGACCGTTGACCCTGTTCTGACCTTTTCGGTGGGCGGCACCTCAATAGCATCAAAGGGGCAGGAGTCTTCACATAGTTTGCAACTGATACATTCTGATGGGGTGATGGTCATGTGTTTGCGGGAAAATCTCGACATCCAGCTTAACAATACACCGTACGGGCAGAACCCCCGGCAATAGGGTCTGGCGAAAAACATCCCCAGCAGCAGAAATGCCCCGCCAAGTACGATCATCGTATAAGGTGCATCCATCCTGAATATTCCCACAAATGGGTCGTACCTGCATATAATAAAATCTGTTTTTGTTGCGGCAAATAATACCGCCAGACCCAGGTAGACATGGGGAATAAATGAAATTGTCTTTCTCACCCAGCTGGAGACAGCTACCGGTTTAATGATCACCAGGTCCTGGATCGCTCCCAGCGGACATGCGGCAGCGCAGAATGTTCTGCCGTAGAAAAGGGCAAATACCAGCGGCAACAAGAAAAAGAGCAGCACTGTGATGGATATCTTATAGGCCGGATCGAAGAGTGCCAGTGTAACATTCTGTACGGAGCCTACCGGACATATACATCCGTTCCTGTAAAAGCCGAAATAGATGAGAGTAAATATGGAAAGCCAGAGGATCCCTCTCCTGGACCGGCGTTTAATTACAAGGAAGGTTGCCAGGGAGAGGACACCGAGCAGCACCAAAACGTCAAAGAATTCCAGGGCAGCGGCGCGGGGTTCAGGCGTGGTGGTATCTGGCTGTTCGTAGCCCGATTCAAATTCAGGCTTGGGGAAACGCTGCTGCGCACTCATGGCGACAAACATAAAGATCATCAACAGGAACAGGGTCGGTTTATGGAGTTGTTTTATCATACAGCCTCGTCATCTTCATTTTTCACAATAAAGTCACCTTTAATAAGGTACGGCTCACTGGCCGGTACCCTGCCGATGGCATCAGAGGGACAAACCCGGGCGATGGAACACTCGTTACAATTCACACAGAGGTCATGCCTGATCTGCAGATGCAGCGATCCGTTTCCAAAAGAGCCGCATCCCTTCACACACTTTGCACACCCGATGCATAAATCTTCGTCTATTACGTATTCAAAATAGGGCTCCTCGATGTATTGTCTTTCAATGGCCGCAGCCGGGCAAAGCTGTTTTTCGGCTCCTGTCTCCAACTCCGTTACCCCTGGTTTGTAATACCCTCCGCACAGATCACAATATCCACACAGGGCATAGGCATGGACACATTTTACTGCTGAAGGCGCCATCACACAATCGGTGGCACATCTGCCGCACTGGGTACATTTAAAAGGATCGATCTGCCAGACATAATTTTCCCTGCCCATTTTCACGGCAGTCAGCGTTCCCACACCGGCAAGCGACAGCCCCAGTGTGAGTCGTGCCCCCTTGTTAATGAAGTCGCGCCTGTTGTATGATTTATCCTTTCCCATTTTCCAACTCTTTTTTTGCCTGCGGAAGTGCACAACTGGTCAGAATACCACATCCTTTGCACTGCCCGTTTAGGGTGCAATTGGCTTGCAGGGATATCTTTTTCCTGGCAACAAACAGACCCACCATGGCAGCCATGGCCATAAGGACTGTTCCCCTGGTGATCGTTGATATAAATTCTTTTCGTGTCATGAGCTCATATTTTCTCAAAAATTCTCACCATGCTTGTTTCAAAATCCAATGCATAGATCACCCCGTTCTCATCCGCCTTCACCTCCGGAGCCTTTCCCTCTTCATTAAATTTTCCCGGCTCAGCCACAACACTTTGTAACTTCCCGGAACTGTCGTATACTTTAATTCGTACCATGCCCTTTTCACTGGTTACGAACGAACCATCCTCCAGTACAGCGATCTGTGCAGGATTACAACAACCTGTAAATCCATCGATTTTCATGGAACTGTTCTGCCAGTAGCCGCGTAATTGACCATCATTAGAGTAGTTTTCCAGGGCGTGCATGCCCGGGTTCACCACCCATAATTCGTCAAAGCTGTTCACCACCAGGTCGAAATTTGCGCTGGGTACTATAAAACCATGCCCTGCCTCGCCTTCCGATTTACCCCTGAACTCACCCAGCAGGACACCTTCAAAATCGTATCGCAGAACCCTCCTGTTCCCTGCGTCAGCAACATACAGGATTGAATCGTTTGCTGCCAGGGATGTGAATACACATTTGCTCCCCGGAATGTCCCATACGGCGATAAGATCCCCTTTGGTCGTATATTTTTTAATATGATCCTCAAATCCGATGAATACTGCATCTCCTGTTACTTCAATAGCCAATCCGGAACCTTCGATCTCTTTTTTCATCAGCTGCACGCCAGCAGTGGTAACTGCCTGCAGGGTATTTGTTCCCGTGAGCCAGATCACACCCTCCTTCACATCCATGCCCCCGGGTGTATACCCTCGTACCGGCATGTTTCCGGTCTCCCTGTAACCGATCAGTTCCGGATCCACGGCTCTGAACTGCTCCACGTTGTATTCATAGGGGTTGTTCCCAAGCTTGTCCGGTTGTTTACCTGAATAATCGACGATGATCATCCCGATGATTGCAAGGATGATCACTACGATTATGACGGAGATAATTTTCCTGTTCATATACCCGGTTTTAATTACGTTTTTTAGCCAAATCCATACAAATCATGGTCTCAGAATCCCTGAGCACCATATAGCCGTCTGCCACGGCAATGGGGGCCCAGGCATCAGCACCGTCCTGAATCACCCTGTAACTGTCGATCTCCACATAACCCGAAACGGATGGGTTGGCGATGGTGAGTGTTCCATCGTCGCTTAGAATAAATAGTTTATCGTCGGCGATAATGTAGGGTCCCAGGCCAAAACGGACGGTCTGCCCGCTGGACCAGATTACGTTTCTGAAATTATCGGGATGAACACAAACCAACTGGTTTCTCAGGGGGCCCGCATCTTTGGGCAGGATCCCCAGCAAATGGCCCTCAAATACCAATGGGGTCTGCTGTTCAGAGGCCAGTCCCTCCTTGGGTTTGTATTCACTGAGAACTTCAGCCGTGAGCTTGTCACCGGTCTTATTCAACTGAAGCACCATACTTCCGGCACCATATCCTGCGGTTAGGAAAATCTTGCCGTCGGGCAGGCATACTGGTGAGGGTGCCACCACGTTGTGCCTCCATTCGGAAACTGACCAGAGAACCCGGCCTGCATTTTCTCCTTCCGCTGCTATGCCACAGGCACCACCGATGGCACTGTAAACATACATCTTCACCCCACTGAATTCGAATGGCATGACAGATGAGTGTGACATACCCAGGTGCAACTCGTTTGGTGTCTGCCACACAATTTCACCTGTTTCACAATCCACAGCAACCATCAGGTTCTTTCCTCCAGTGGCAATAATTGCCAGTCCGTTATCAATAAGCGGACACTGTCCCGTGTACCAGAAGGGGACCTCAGTCTCATAATCTTCTTCCACGTTCATTCCCCATCGTAATTCACCGTTTTCCCTGTCTACACACATCACGTGACCCCGCGGTCCGATTGTGACAATATAATCTTCCGTAACAGCCGGAACCGTTCTCGACATTCCATGATTTCTCTTGATAGGTATTTTGTACCAGCGCCGCCATAATTCCGTGCCTTCGGCCAGGTCAAAACAGCGAAGCATATCCGATCTGATCTCTTCATCATAATCAAGGATATATACCTTTCCCTGGTATATGGCCGCTCCGCCGTGGCCCTCTCCCAGATGTACCGTCCATCGTATGTCCGGTCCTTCTTCCGGGAATTCATCGATAAGCCCAACTTCCGAACGGCTGATGTTATCGAAATGCTCCCCCCGGAACCTGGGCCATGTTTCTGTCCCTCCGCCAGACTTATGCTCAAACCGTTCGAAAAATTCTCCGATGTTGATCACCATATTAGCTGCAACACCCTCTCCCCTGTTATCCATCCCTGGTACGCTCAATACAATATCCCTTACCGGGTCTTTGGTGATCCACCATGCTATAGCGGTTACCCCTGCAAGGATCAAAAAGTATGGGATCATTATGTGCGGTTTCAGTTTCATCTTTGTAGTGCGTTGGTTGCCCCATGCAACCAGGTTGAATCAATTAGTTGAAATCTCTTATCTGAATAACTTACAACTGTCAGCACCTTTTATTTTTCAAGAATATCATAAACCAGTAATACATCATGGTGTCTGAGCAGCAATTTTCCGTCGTATACAGCAGGATGTGCCCACCGTGGTCCCCTGCCATCAGCTACCTTAAATGAGCCCATTACCTTAAATCCTTCGGGTGTCGGCTCCACAAGTCCCACATGACCCTGTTTCTCTTCAAATGCATACAACATACCGTCGGCCCAGATCAGTGCCCCCTTGTTGTGCCACGCTTCCTCATACATTACCTTCCCGGTTTCCCAGTCGAGACAAACCCAATTTCCTTTGCCGTTGCTGATCCAGTTGGAACCATAGATATATCCGTCCAGCAATACCAGTCCTCCGTGATGGTTGTCGAGTACCTCGTTTGTCCATTTAACGGTAACGGATCTGCAGTCATCTGCCATGCTAACCATCAGTGCCTTATCGTTATAACCGCTGGAGACAAATATTTCACCGTCGTGGTACAGGGGTGTGTTTGTGCTGTTCCTGCTGCTGCGTTCAGTATATTCAGATACAATATCCAGCTTCCAGTATATCTCGCCGCTGGCCGGATCAATTCCCACCAGGTGATTTGAAGTAGTGGCTATGATCAGTGAAATTCCGTTGTGTTCGATCATCAGCGGTGACACATACGATCGGACATCACCTGTATTTTCAGTTTTCCAGAGTAGGGATCCGTCTTCCTTATCCAGGGCAACCATCACCGTCTGTTTTCCAACCGGTGATGAGATCACGGCATCTTCAGTCAACAATACCGATTCGGCCATACCCCATCTGTGAAAACCGGCTTCAAATTCCTCGTGGGTGTTTCTCGACCAGTGTATATGTCCGGTTTTTGCATCAATACAATTCACAGTCCCCATGCTGGCCGTAATGTATATCTTACCATCTTCAATGGCCGGTGTATTTCTGGTTTCCGGGAATGACTCCAGCCACGGCTTTCCATAGATGGTTTCCCACACAACCTCTCCTTCCATTGTAACTGCGGTGATCACCTCAAGGGTATCACGTCTTCCTGTAACATAAATGATATCATCCCAAATCACCGGAGTTGAATATCCCCCACCTAATCCCTCTTTTTTCAGAAGCAGATCGGGTCCTTCCGCAGGCCATTCCTTTAACAGTCCTGTTCCCGGGTACTTGCCATCACGTTCCGGACCTCGCCACTGAACATCCTGGGCGATCATGGGGGCTCCTGCAATAATGCATATCAGTATACCTGAAATTATTCTTCCTTTTACCATTTTTTTTGACTTATCATATTAATAACCGGCAATTTGGCTTTGTCACAATTGTCATGGTTGAGTCGGATCTCCTGATCCATTGTAAAATTTACTTTACCTTGTAGGCAATGAGTACCTTCCCGTGCCTGAGGTACAGTGTTCCATCGTGTATTACGGGATGTGCCCAATGCTGTTCCGAACCATGGGTAACGCGTGTTTTACTCACCAGGTCAAATTTATCAGGGGTTGCATTGATCAGCGCCAACTCTCCCCGTTCCGAATAACCAAATAGTTTTCCATCGGCGGCTATCACCACCCCTTTCCCCACTTCTGAACTGGTATACATATCCTTCCCGGTCTCCCAGTCGATGCACCGCCAGTCGCGTTCCTTATCCCCTGATCCATATATGTACCCGTTGAGAAATACGGCTCCTCCAATCCTGTTATCGAATGGATTGTTCCATGCAAGCTGAATGTTGCTTCCATCCTCACTAAGATTCAATCTGCCCGAACCCTGACCGTATCCGCTGAAAAAAAAGAGGCCACCCTCCCTGTAAATGGGGGTATTTGCATGAATGGAATGCTGGTTGGGGTGGTACTGCGACCAGAGTAGTTTCCCCGTTGCGGCATCTATACCCAGCAAATGTGATTCGGTATGTGTGGCCAATATTTTCCTGCCATTGTGTTTAAACAGCAACGGGGTACAGTAGGCCGTCAGCTCCCCTTTCCCGGGGCTGCTCCATATCAGTTCACCGGTAAACCGGTTTAGCGCTACCACATTGTTTTTACCTCCGGGAGTGGCATAAATAATTTCCCCATCAACAACAGGTGTTTCGTTGTATCCCCATGTGATCGTATCGCCTCCCAGGTCCTTCACCATATCCACGGTCCAAATCTTTTCAGCATTCACCTCCTTTATGCAGTACAATTTACCATATCCACTCATCAGATAGACTTTATCGCCTGTAATGACTGGTGTGCCGCGCGGACCGTAATAGCTCTCCTTATATTCCGGGCCATAGGCCTTTTTATAAACCAGGTTCCCTTCCAGATCAAACTTGAACAGGAATCCTGTCCCATCTGTCATTCCTGAAGTATAGATATAATCACCCGCAACAACAGGTGATGAATGTCCCTGTCCAAGTTCTTCATATAACCAGACAATTTCCGGCCCGTCGTCTGGCCACACATTTAACAATCCCGATTCGGTATATATTCCGTCGGTACCATTTCTCCAGACGGTTGATTCCTGCGAATCGCAGGAAATGGCAATAAGGATTGTTGTAAGAGTTAGTAAGAATTTAATTTTCATGGTTTTATATTATATTCAAATGATTTTACAACTGCGGAACTTTATAATTTTTCAATTTTTAATCAAAATCTTCAAATTTATTATTAAAGCGCTGTATTCAGAGGCTTTTAACATTAATTAAGGCTAATTCAGAATCATTCTACCATGCAATCGCAATACAGAAATTCACTTTTTCAAAGTTTTTTAATAACTTGGTTTCAAAATCCTGAAATCATGAAACGTAGAGACTTTATTTCAAAAACAGCTATGTCTATTCCCATGTTAAGCATGTTTCCTGCAGACCTCTCATCACTTGGTATCGAGAAAAGGCGCGGTAAGATTGAACACCGAACCCTGGGAAAAACCGGGATCAGCCTTTCTGCCATTGGATTTGGCGGTATTGTGGTGAGGGATACAACCTCAGAGCAGGCTGCAGCACGCGTAAAGGAGGCCATCGACTACGGGGTGAATTATTTCGATGTGGCTCCCTCCTATGGCAATGCTGAGGAGATGCTGGGTCCGGCCCTGGAACCTTATAGAAAAGATGTTTACCTGGCCTGCAAAACGGGGGTGCGAACCAAAGACGGGGCAAGGAAAGAGTTGGAGGAATCGCTCAAAAAACTGAAAACCGACCATTTCGACATTTACCAGCTCCATGCGGTAACCTCCCTGGAGGATGTGGATACTATTTTTTCTGAGAATGGCGCGATGAAAACGTTTCTCAAAGCGCGAGAGGAAGGGTTGGTGAAAAAACTCGGATTCTCTGCACATTCGGTGGAAGCAGCCATGGAACTGATGAGACGGTTTGACTTTGACACGATCCTCTTCCCGTTTAATTATGCTTGCTGGTACCATGGAAATTTTGGCCCACAGGTAATGGAGAAGGCCCAGGAAAAGGAGATGGGTATTCTGGCCCTGAAAGCGATGGCCTACAGACCATGGCAGGAAGGAGCTGAACGATCCGTGGAAAAGGTATGGTATGAGCCTCTGACTAATGAAGATGATGCACGTCGCGGACTCCGCTTCACCCTGTCGCATCCGGTCACATCAGCCATTCCCCCGGGTCATGAAGATCTGTTTTCCATGGCACTACGCCTGGCAGCAGATTTCAGTCCGATGAAAAAGAAGGAGATTATGGAGATGAAAGAGAAGGCGATGAATACCGAGCCATTGTTTAGTTACACTGCGGTTTAGAGCTCAATAAAACGATATACGATCCCTTCACTGCCTGCTTCCAGTTGCAGAATGGATGCATCATCGTTGTCATCCCGTATGGCATCCAGCGTAATATAGGTGGTTGTCCTGAACTTTTTTTCATACCGCTTATGGTCATGACCCTGGATTACAATATTTACATTGTGCCTGTCGAACAGGTCCAATAACAACAACAGCTCTTCATTGAGAATATTTGTAGAGGTGGTAAAACGGTTCCTGAAAAAATTAACATGGGTGATAACTGTGGTATACCTGTGGCTGTCCCGCTCCTCTTCCAACAATTGTTGCAACCATACCAGTTGACTGGTTCCCAGTGTTCCCCCGCCTGTATCGAGGAATATGTATAGATCAGAACTATCACTGGTATTAACCTTGAAGGTGTATGACGATGCACCGAAAATTTCAAAAAAATGGGGCCACCCTTCAAAATAAAGGTCGTGGTTCCCGGGCACAACGCATACCGGCATATCACCGGCTGCGACAAGTTCCATGGCCATTACTTCATAATCCTCTTCCCTTCCTGTTGTAACATCTCCGGCAATGGCTAGGGCTACTGCTCCCTCTTGTTCAGCTATCTGAAAGGTCCGTTGCAGATTCACAGTACCTCCCACATGGGAATCGCTCCCCACAATTAATGTATATCCATCCGTGGTCACAGTCAATGCTCTCTCCGGGTTGTCACTGTTCCATTGTGCCGACATTTCAAACCGCTCATTCACTGCCACAGGCGTATAAACCACACCTGTGACATCCAGGTCGTACCTGCAGGACGCCACCAACATAAAAATGGTCCCTATGATTATCGTCCTAATTGCCATTGTATTCCTGTTCTGAAGTAAAAACCATAATGGTTTGCATGAAGATTCAACATCCCGGCACCCTGGTACCACACGGAGGAATGAATACGAATTCCATCGCTGATCCGGTAATGGCCAGCCATACTTAACATCGGATTGGTCTCTTGCTGAATCAGGAAGTGATCGTAATTGGTTACCGTGGCCGAAAGATTCCAGATGGCGGGTTGTTCATGCAGACTAAGTGTACCCCTGTAAATGAAATTCCTGGGTTCCCATAACCTGAGATCAGCTCCGGGCACCGGGCCACCGGTAGCCTCTGTTTTGTAATCCAGCGTATACAGACGCGCATGGTATCCCAGGTGAATCTCCAGATACTTCCGCTCATGACGAATTACTGTACCTAAATTATGTTCTGCAGTTCTGCCGGAATATGGATTTGACCTGAAAAAAAGGATGGCCGAAAATGGTTGTTCTTCCATGGTAAAATCAAATCCCCCATGGATGAACCATCCTGAAAAAATCTGCCTTTCAGCCTCTGAAAAAGTCCATTGTAATCCGGTACTTCCATGAAACTGACGAAAATTGTATGTGCCTGTAACCGATGGTTTCAGCGAGAATCCCGAAGAGACAGTACTACTCCCTGCATCCATGAAACCCAGAAACTGAACCTGTCCCCAGCCGGGGGCGAGCCACATAAACATCAGGGTACAATACAAAATTCTTTTCATGGAACAGCTGGTCATGGTCAGCAAGATAGTGATTTTACGGCCAGATTACTTCTACTCTTTTCAATTACCTGCCATATCTGGTGATGCCGGACTAAAACTCCTTGCTTCCAAACTCACTCTTTGCTTCCCTCAACATCTTTCCGTCCATGTTATATGAATAGACGATGCCCAACTCCGCAATGGGGCCATAACGGAAATAGGTTGTCTCCTGGAAAAAGATCTGTTCACCCGCATCATTATATGCACGCGTTTCCAGTCCTTTTTCAAAAAACCTGGTATAGTCGATCATCAACCGATATCCATGAAGCGGTGTGTGGTCTGCCTGGTTAAAATGATCCAGCATGGTTCCCGTCTGGTCGGCTACCGGATCGTAACCGTAGTTATAATTTTCTAACTGTTTTCCAGTCAAGTACCAATTCAACAGGCTCAGCAGCGCCCAGTACCTGGCTTCTTTCCGAGGGTACGGCACCAGCCACAAAAATTTTGTAATCGCCTTTTGGCAGAAATTTCCCGCCTGTTTCATCTACCTGCATAAGTGCCTCTGCCGGCAATTCAAAATCAATCATTACACTTTCGCCTGCAGGGATAAGCTTTCGCTGTAATCCCCTGAGTGAATAAAGCGGATATCCCTTACCAGCAAGCGGTGAAGCGATATAAAGCTGACTCACCTCTTCGCCGGCATGATCTCCCGTATTTGTTACTTTGGCTCGTATAAGCATCTTATCCTCCACTTTTTCAGCAGTGATACCTGAATATCTGAACGTTGTATAGCTCAGGCCAAACCCAAAAGTGAAAAGCGGGTCGGTTTCCATATATCGGTATGTTCTCCCCGCCATGGCATAATCTTCATAGGGTGGCAGATCATCCACAGAATAAGGAACTGTGAATGGCATCCTTCCTGATGGAGAAGCATCACCAAAGATCAAATCAGCCAATGCATTCCCTCCCTGTTCTCCCGGGTACCAGGTATAGATCACTGCATCGGCAAATTCAAAAACCTCCGGAATGATAACCGGAGAGCCTCCTGTAATTACAACAATCAGTGGATTATCGCCTTGTGACCTGATCTTTTTCAGAAAATCGACCTGTCCCTTTGGCAATCTGCAGTCGGTATTGTCGCCCTTGTTAAATGAAGCAATGGATTCGCCCTCCTCACCTTCCCACAGGCCATTAATACCCATGATGGCAATACATGCATCGGCAGCGGCGGCGCCTCCTGTTGTCCAGTCAATGGGATTATCATTTTCCCTGTAAGGCATCTGACCATATTTGTATTCGATGGTAGTTCCCACGCTCACATGACCAGCCAAACCATCGAGAAAATTCACGGTATTTCCTGAAATACCATAATAATTGCCCATGAGCACATCAGCGTTGGCGGCCATCGGTCCGGTGACAAATAGCGTTTTGATTTCCTTTTTAAGCGGCAGTACATTGTTATTTTTCACCAATACGATAGATTTCTGTGCTACTTCCCTGGCCAGTGCCACATGGGCATCCGATCCCACAACTTCAGCGCCCAGCCTGCTATATGGATTTTCCTCCACGGGATCGAAAAAGCCGAGTCTGAATTTCGTTTTCGTGAGTTGAATAAGCGCCTCATCAATGTCCTCTTCGGTTAACAAGCCCTCGTCAACCGCTTTTCCGAGAAAATTGAAATTGGATCCGCAATTCAGATTCATTCCCGCCTTAATTGACAAGGCAGCTGCCGATTCCGGTGTGTCTGTCAATTTGTGATGCTGCCAGATATCATTGATGGCTCCGCAGTCCGAAACAAAATAACCGTCGAATTTCCACTGGTTCCTGAGTACTTCTTTCATCAGGTATTCACTGGCACTGCACGATTCTCCGTTGGTACGGTTATAGGCGCCCATTACTCCCTCCACCTTCGCCTCTGTTACCAGGGCCTGAAAAGCTGGCATGTAGGTTTCCCAGAGGTCCCTGGGAGAAACCACTGCATCGAATTCGTGCCGAAGTGCCTCGGGACCTGAATGGACCACGTAATGTTTGGCACATGCTGCTGCTTTCAGATAGGTAGGATGATTGCCCTGAATCCCTTTTACGAATGCAACCCCGATCCTGGATGTCAGATACGGATCCTCTCCGTAGGTCTCCTGTCCCCTTCCCCATCTGGGATCGCGGAAAAGATTCACGTTGGGAGACCAGAAGGTGAGACCTGCATACTTTGAACGGTTATCATGGGCGATGGCCACATTGAATTTCGCCCGTGCTTCATCTGAGATGGCGGTTGACACCCTGAAGATAAGATCTTCATCAAAGGTGGCTCCAAGAGCAATGGCCTGTGGAAAGACGGTGGCACGGCCATTTCTTGCCACACCATGCAGGCACTCGTTCCACCAGCCATATTCCGGAACATCCAGCCTGGGTATGGCAGGTGCCTGATCCATCAGCTGGGTATACTTCTCTTCCAGGGTCATGGCACCAATCAGCGCTGCCGACCGCTCCTCAACCGACAAGGTTGGGTCGAGCCATCTGAAATCAGGATTTTCATCCTGTGCTTGTGTAAAATGTATAAAACTGAAAATTAAAAGGAATAAGAAACTGAGTTTTTTCATGGGTTCGATCATTTAATCATTGAAATTCATTCATATGTTGACGGATGCCAAAATAGCAGTTACCAATACATCCTTAACGTATATCGTACGCTTTGTCAAATATAAAGAAAAAGTTGAAATAAGCAGAACAGCGCTGATCAAAAGAATCACCCACTCTGCGAGGTCGGTTAACTACCGTTTCAGATAAAATGCAGCAAAATAGGCCATTCCGGCTCCTAAGATGCCATAGACGATGGGATCGAGTTCCAGGGGGAGATCAATTCCCCAGATGATCAGTCCCAGCGAGATTACCCCGCCTGCTATCATCGATGCCAGGGCAGCTTGTGCACTGGGTCTTTTCGCAATAAGCGCCGCCAGCACGGGGACAATCATACCAGCCACCATAAATGAATATGAATGCAACATCAGTTCCAGTACATTTTCCATCTTCAGTGCCAGCAACAATGCTGTGGCCCCAATGGTAAAGGTAAGGATCTGCGAATATTTCAGACTGTGTCCCGACTCATGTTTTCGCAGTACATCGGTGAGTATATTTCCTGAAGATGCCATCATACAGCTGTCGGCTGTGGACATGATCGCTGAGAAATAGGCGGAAATCACCAGTCCCAGCAAACCCACTGGCAGTACAGTCTTTAACAGCAGGGGAAGTCCCATTTCCGGATCGATATTGGCAATGGTATAGCCGGTGATCACATCCTGGTCCAACGCCACACGAGCGAACATGCCCAATAGTGATCCGACAAATGCCATAAGCGGGTACTCGAACAGTCCGGCAATGAACCAAGCCTTTTGTGCAGTTTTTGTATCTCTCGATGCATAGATCCGCTGGTAAAGGGTCATCCCTACGAACCAGATGGGAATGATGGTGAAGGCCCAGTTCACCAGTTGCTGCCAGGTTACATTATTCAATTTAAGAAATGCCGGATCCAGGGTGCTCCTGATGGCATCCATTCCTCCAATACTCATATAGGCAAAAGGAATTCCGATTAGGGTCAGTCCTGCCATAAGAATGATCCACTGGATCGTATCGGTGTAGATCACAGCCTTAATGCCACCAACCACCGTATATACAATGGTAATCACACCCATAACGATCATGGCGTTGTTCAGTGTCAGGTAATCAAATGTTGATGAGGCAAGTTTGGCTCCTGCCAGTATCTGCGAGCTGGTGAATCCCAGGTACCCAATGGCCGAGATCACCCCTGCCAGCATGGCAACACGTTTGTCGAATATAAATCCAAGGAATTGCGGAAAAGAATAAAAATTTCCTTTTCTGGCAATGGCCGATACCTTCGGAATCAGAAATACCCCGCTTAACCAGGCGCCGATCAGGCCGGTAAACAGTAGCCAGCTACCTGATATTCCCATCACAAAGCCAAGACCTCCCAGCCCGATTGAAAAACCACCCCCTACATCTGTGGCGACCACCGACAGGCCAATGTGAATACTGCTCAACTTTCTCCCACCAACAAAGTACTCGTCGATATCCTTGTTTTTGCTGAAGAAATAAAAGCCCACTCCCAGGATCACAAGGAGGTAGGCGATGATGATGAGCAGGTCGATTATATGCATAGCTTTGTTTATTAAGGTCGCTTGTACCTTGTACCTTCACCATGTACCACCAGTTGCTTAGCCTGAAGAGAATTCAGAACCCGCTGCCCGTGGTTTGCCGATAATCCCAGTCTCATAATGATTTCCCCAAACTTCAACTGTCCACGGTCCTTGATTAATTTTAACATCTTTCTTTCATAAGGATCAAGATCCTTTTCTACTTTTTGTTGACTCATAATATTAAAAACTCTGATTATTCAGTAAACGGAGTGACATGATCGTCCACTTCCAATCCCTGCTCCAAACGATTATGCCTGGTGCAATTTTTCCATCCCTTGCTGCCTCGATTGCAAAAAACATTCCTGAGAAGATGCAGGGGCATATTCTCTACTTCTGTTTTTCCTGCAAAAACCGGACATTCCTCAGCAAATCCACATCTCATTCCTAAATTCATAGTCTCCCGGTTTAATTGATTATGAACTACATTCGCCCTTTGGCTACTTCAGCCAATACTAACGTTGCTAATTTTAACACCTGACACTACATCCAACTTCCCCAATCCTTCACCTTGTTTATTCTGTACTGTCATTTCCCAGTAAAAAACCAACAACCAAATATTGTTTCTATGGGAACAAAATTAATAATATTTACCGACTTACCCAGAAAATTTAGGAGTCAATGATTTAGGTACCACCTATGTAGCTTACTGTTGTAGCACCTCACCCCCTGGCCCCCTCTCCACGTG
>JBBDIE010000074.1:0-24223 GCA_040880545.1 Bacteroidales bacterium
ATCAGATTCACAAATGACGAGGTATTGAATAATAATGATGAGGTAATCAAATCAATTCAAAAAAAATATACGGAGTAAAGTGAAGAGTCGGTGTCTCCCCCCTCTCCACGTGGAGAGGGGGCCAGGGGGTGAGGTCTATAACACGAAGAGCAGGATGCGCTTCATTTTAAATTCTGGTTACCGAACAATCAGCTTCCTGGAAAATGCCGTTTCACCCTGGATCAATTTTACAAAATAGATACCCGGTTTCATATCGCTGATATCGTAGTTGGCTTTGTATATCTCATTATCCATGGTAAAATCACTATCAAACTTCTTCACAACCTTCCCTGTCAGATCTATGATCTGTACCTCCGGTAAAACTGAATTATCCGATTGAAGTTCAATTTTCAAAAAATCCTTCGCAGGATTTGGATAAATCTTCAGCGGGTCATCACCTTCAAACCCGAAGAATGAACCCGATACTATGGTGGAAATAAAAAATGCCAGCACGAATAGTGTAAATCTTTTCTCCATGACAGTAATTTTTACAAGTATATGCAAAAACCGAGCCATACCCAAACTTTCAAAAGTTAAATTGTGCTTGCAAGAAAACCTGTTATGAGTTTTCTTTCTGACTCTAAATATACACCTTTTTTCGTTGTTAAAACTTATCAACATCACTGTCAGATCCGGAACAAAAAGCCTACCTTTATAAGCCGGGCAATTCATTTTTATTTGATTGATTACTAACGAGATAGAGCTTCAGTAGATTGCTATGTTTTTAATATTTGATACCGAAACCACAGGATTACCTTTACGGGATAATGCCCCTATTGAGGAGCTCAGCAACTGGCCGAGGATCGTGCAGATTGCGTGGCAGCTTCACGATAAAACGGGGAAGGTGATGGAGGTGGAAAATCTGATCATCCGTCCGGATGGGTTTGAAATTCCATACGCAGCAGAGAAAGTTCACGGTATTTCAACGGCACTGGCCCTTGAAACGGGTATCCCCATTGCCGATGCTTTGACGAAATTTGCCGTGGCCATCGGATCTTCAGCGTACATTATCGGGCACAACGTAAAATTCGACCATCAAATTACGGCATCCGAATTTCACCGGGCCGGGATAAACAGTAAACTACGCACCACCCCAACAGTATGTACCATGGATCTCTCCCGCGATTTCTGCAAACTACCGGGACGGGGAGCCAGGTTCAAATCACCAAAGCTGGAGGAGCTGTACCAGATTCTCTTTTCGGAATCATTTTCGGAGGCACACAACGCCTCTGCGGATGTGAATGCTACGGCACGTGCCTTTTTTGAACTTTACAGGAGAAGGATTATCTCTCCCGACAAGTTAGGGGTGGATCCGGACGATTTCAGGCAGTTTCTTGAAGCACATACCGATATTATCCGGCCCTTCGATATCCAGGTGGTGTCTCATGAAACAGAAATTGAACCGAAAGACCGGGTGGAAGTGGTGGTTTCAGAATCTGATATTGACGCCGAAGATGTCCGGTTCTGCCATCTTCATGTCCATACACAGTATTCTATCCTCGATGGTGCAGCAAACATTCCGAAGCTGATCAGTAAAGCGGTGGACGACGGCATGCGGGCCGTAGCCATCACCGACCATGGCAACATGTTTGGTGTGAAGGAATTCCACAACGAAGCCACAAAACGGGGAATCAAACCGATTATAGGCGTGGAAGCCTATGTGGCCAAACGTTCCAGGCACACCAAAGAGGATAAGAATCTGGATGGCAACGACCACCTGGTATTGCTCGCCAAATCGAAAAAAGGGTACCACAACCTGTTGAAACTTGTCTCAAAGGGCTGGACAGAGGGATTTTACTATAAGCCCAGGATCGATTTTGACCTCCTGAAGGAGTACCACGAAGACATCATCGTAACAACCGCCTGCCTGGGAGGTGTAATACCCCAGGCGATCATGTTAAAGTCGGTGGATGAGGCTGAAAGGATCATGCTGGAGTACAGGGAAATATTTGGCGACGACTTTTACCTCGAGCTCATGCGGCACCAGACCATGGATCCTGAAACGGACAGAAGGGTATTCGATGACCAGGTGTATGTGAACCGTAGTTTGCTGCAGCTGGGGAAAAAACATGGCATCAAATGTATCGCCACCAACGATGTGCATTTTATCAACGAGGAGGATGCTGAGGCACACGACCATCTTATTTGCCTGAGCACGGGCAAGGATCTGGACGATCCCAACCGGATGAGTTATACCCACCTGGAGTGGTTCAAGACCCAGCAGGAGATGCGGGAATTATTCAGCGATATCCCGGAGGTACTGATGAACACCATGGAGATTGCAGAGAAGGTGGAGGAATACCAGCTGAGTTCCAACCCGATCATGCCCATATTCAAGATCCCCGATTCATTTGAAAACGAAGATGCCTACCTCAGGCACATCACCTACGAAGGTGCAGCCATGCGGTACGGAACCCTTTCCGATGAATTAAGGGAACGGCTCGATTTTGAATTAAACACGGTCAAAAGGATGGGCTTCCCCGGCTATTTCCTGATCGTACAGGACTTCATCGCCACGGCAAGGAAGATGGGAGTGGCGGTTGGACCTGGGCGTGGATCTGCAGCAGGCTCTGCTGTAGCCTATTGCCTGAAGATCACAGATATTGACCCCATTAAATACGATCTCCTGTTTGAACGGTTTCTGAATCCGGACCGGATTTCCATGCCTGATATCGACATCGACTTCGATGAAGACGGACGCGACATGGTACTTAAATGGGTGGTTGACAAGTATGGCCCTGAAGTTGTGGCACATATCATCACCTTTGGAACCATGGCAGCCAAGATGGCCATCCGGGATGTTGCCAGGATCCAGCGGCTACCCTTGCCGGATGCCGACAGACTGGCCAAGCTGGTGCCGGAACGTCCGGGAATCTCACTGAAAAAGGCCTTTGAAGAGGTTGAAGAACTAAGAAAGGAGAAGGAATCAAGTGATCCTAAAGTGGTCAAAACCTTGAAATTTGCAGAGACACTGGAAGGATCGGTCCGCCAGACCGGGTTGCATGCATGTGGGGTGATCATCGGACGCAACGACCTCACCGACAATATTCCCATTTGCACATCCAAAGAAACCGAATTGCTGGTAACCCAGTACGACGGAAAACATGTGGAAGATGTGGGGATGTTGAAGATGGACTTCCTGGGGCTGAAGACCCTCTCCATTATCAAGGATACCATCGAAAACATCCGGGAATCCACCGGAAATGTAATAGATATTGAACATGTGCCCCTGGAAGATCAGAAAACCTTCGAGCTTTATGCCCGGGGAGATACTACAGGGTTGTTCCAGTTTGAATCGCCGGGAATGAAGAAGCATCTCAGGGACCTGAAGCCCAACAGGTTTGAGGACCTCATTGCCATGAATGCGCTTTATCGCCCGGGACCAATGGAATATATTCCCAGCTTTATCAAGCGTAAACACGGAATTGAAAAGATCAGTTACGACCTCCCGGAGATGGAGGAATTCCTCAAAGATACCTATGGGATCACGGTTTACCAGGAGCAGGTGATGTTACTTTCAAGAAAGTTGGCTGGTTTTACCGGCGGACAAGCCGATTCGCTCCGAAAGGCGATGGGTAAGAAAATCCGGAAAATGATGGATGAACTCAAGGTGAAATTCACCGAAGGGTGCCAGAAAAACGGCTATGAAAAACAAACCATCGATAAGATATGGAAAGACTGGGAGGCATTTGCCCAATATGCATTCAATAAATCACATTCCACCTGTTACGCCTATGTCTCCTACCAAACAGCTTACCTCAAGGCCCACTACCCAGCCGAGTTTATGGCAGCAGTACTTAGCCGGAACATTACCGACATCAAAAAGATCGGGTTCTTTATGGATGAATGCAGGAGAATGGGAATCTCTGTCCTGGGACCCTGCGTAAATGAAAGTAATCTGAAGTTTACGGTGAACAAGGATGGCGACATCAGGTTCGGTCTGGGCGCCATCAAGGGTGTGGGGGAAGCAGCCGTTGAATATATGATCAAGGAGCGAAAAAATAACGGGCATTTCCTCGATATTTACGACTTTGCCGAACGGAACAATCTCGCCTCCATTAACCGTAAGACCTTCGAGGGACTGGCCATTTCGGGGGCATTCGACACCCTGGGGACAATCAGCCGCCGGCAGTATATCGAAGTGGAAGATAATGATGCCACCTTCATTGAAAAATTAATAAAATACGGCAACAAATACCAGTACGAAAAGACTACCCCGCAACAAAACCTCTTCGGTGAATCGGGCCAGGGAACCATAGCCAAACCCGAACCACCCGATATTGATGAATGGCACCTGCTGGATAAAATTAACCGCGAAAAAGAGCTGGTCGGAATGTACCTCACCGCCCACCCCCTTGACCGGTTTAAAACAGAGATCGACTCCTTCTGTACCACGAATCTCCACGAGATGAGTGATCTCAAAGCATTGTCGGGAAGGGATTTTACATTCTGCGGAATCGTAAAAACCGTCAGGGATACCGTGGACCAGTGGCGCAACAAACCCTACCTGATGGCTTTAATCGAGGATTTTACCGAATCATTTACCATCAGGATCCGAAGTGACGAATATGTGAAATTCAAACATTATTTCAATCCCGACATCGCCCTGTTCATCAGGGCAACCGTAAATGAGTGGCGCCCTAGAGACGAGCCGGGGAAAGTGGTATATTCACTCAAGGTAAAACAGATCGAACATTTGTCGGAGATGAAGGAAAAAATGGTGAAAGGAATCAGCCTGGATATTCCAATGCATTCCATTTCAGAGAAGCTGATTGACGACCTGGAAAAATATACCGTAAGCTCCCAGGGCAAAATATTAAAAATAAATATCACCGACCTCGAATCCAATATGAAGATCAATTTATTCAGCAGGAACAAGCAAGTTGAGATCACGGAAGATTTTATTAATTTTCTGAATGATACAGCTGAAGTTGAATTCAAGTTGGTGTGATAAACTTTTTAATCTATTTTTGTGTTACAATTGAATATTCATACTTATAATTATCAAAACATGGCATTAGAAGTAACAGACAGCAATTTTGAAGAATTGGTTCTTAAATCAGACAAGCCTGTAATTGTTGATTTTTGGGCAGAATGGTGCGGACCATGCAGAATGGTTGGCCCCATCGTTGAGGAGATTGGAAATGATTTTGATGGCAAGGCTGTTGTGACCAAGCTGGATGTGGACAGCAATCCTGGTGTAACCCAGAAATACGGGATCAGGAACATTCCCACGATTTTATTTTTTAAAGATGGTGAGATCGCTGACAAACAGGTGGGTGCGGTACCCAAGAGTGCTTTGGTCAATAAACTGGAAGCGCTGCTCTAAAGATATTCAAAAATCAGTTATATCGCAGGTGACATTAGTTGGCTAATGCTCTCCTGCGTTTTTATTTTTCTATGATGGGCAAAAAAGTTTGTGTATTCGCAGCATCAAGCCCAGGTATCCACCAGGACTACCTGGATGCAGGAAGAGAGATGGCAAAAATCCTTGTAAGGCATAACTATGCCATGAACTTTGGTGCTGGCTCTGTGGGGATCATGGGTGCCATGGCCGATGAGATGCTGGCAATGAAAAGCACCGTAAACGGTATTATTCCAGGCTTTATGGAAAAGATGGGCTGGACACATCCCGGCCTGTTAAATGTGCAGGTAGTGGAAACCATGCACGAACGCAAACTGTTGATGATGAAGGATGTAGATGCCATAATTTCCATGCCCGGTGGTGTAGGAACGCTGGAGGAACTATTGGAGGCCATCACTCTGAAGCAACTTGGACAATTTCTTAAACCTATCGTAATCCTCAATACAAATAACTTCTATGAGCCGCTGCTCAGACAATTTGAGGAGATGATCCGGCAGAATTTCATGCGTCCCCTCCATGGTAAAATATGGCAGGTAGCAGAAAAGCCTTCCGAAGTGCTGGAACTCATAGAAAATGAACCCGACTGGGATCCCCTGACGATTAAATTTGCTGCCGTGGAGGCCAACCAGGGTCGTGTCAGAACTTCCGGCCAATAACCAGTATATCGTCCACCTGCTCAATGTTCCCTCTCCACTTCTCAATGGAATCATCCAGAATTTCACGCTGACGTTCCACCTTTTCACCGGATAAATTTACCAGAAGTTCCTTCATGTTTTTCGATTTGAACTTCTTCAGTTGTTGTCCCCCAAACTGGTCGGCATACCCGTCGGAGAAAAGATATACCATATCCCCTTTCCTGATTTTCAGGATTGTTGTATGGAAGACCTTATTCTCTCCACCCGCTAATCCGATGGGTTTACGGTCGGCTTTGGTTTCTGTCAACTCACCATCCCGTACAAGGTACATGGAGTTGTACGCCCCGGCAAAATGGATTTCCATCTTCTTCTTATCGAAGGTGATCAGCGACAGATCCATACCATCATAAACATCTCCCTCATCACTGCTGTGATGCAATGTTTCAACCACCTCCCTGTTCAATTCCGACAGTATTTTACCCGGATCCAGGATGCCGTACTGGTTTACGATCTTGTTCAGAGAGTTATGTCCGATGATCGACATGAATGCCCCGGGAACACCATGCCCCGTGCAGTCAACTGCAGCAATGAACTCCCGCCCATCAACCTCTGTGAACCAATAAAAATCACCACTCACAATATCCTTGGGCTTGAACAGAATGAAGGTCTCCGGGAATGGAGATTTGGGGGGAAGAATCGCAAACTGGATCCGCTTTGCATACCTGATACTGTCTGTAATATCCTTGTTCTTCTGCGCCAGCTCCTCTTTTTGTGCCACCACCTGCTTGGTCCTTGCCTTAACTTTGTCTTCCAGTACCCGGTTTTCCTTTACCAATGCCTGTTCCCTCACCTTTATATAGGTAAAAATGGCAAATCCCATGGCCCCTATACACGACAAGATGAACCACCAGGTCAGGTAAAACGGGGGTCGGATCTGGAAACTTAAGGAAACAGGCGGATCGTTCCATACTCCATCGCTGTTTTTGGCTTTCACATAGAAGGTGTACTTTCCCGGTGGAAGTGCCGGATAATTAACCTGTGTCTGCACATCCGGCGGACGCCAGTCCATATCGATTCCATCCAGCATGATCTGATACTGAACTGCATCCGGATTGAGGGTTATACAACGATAGTCGAAAATCAATGAATTTTGCCGGTAAGACAAATTCATGTTCTCAACCATCGGGTAAGGTTTGTAATTGACCATCAGACCCGTAATATGTGTCTGTGGTTCAATGACATCCCGTAATTTCAAATCCGGATCATACCTGGTAACCCCTAATCCTGTGCCAAACCAGATATTCCCTTTATTATCAACAGTGGTAGCGTTTTGCTTGGTCTCAATTCCCACAAAACCGCTTTTTCTGGTAAATCCATATAACTTACGCTGTTCCTGATCATATTTATTCAATCCCTTATTTGTACCTATATAAATGAAATTATTCGCGTCACAATTCAGTAAATTGATCAGATTTGCAAGTAATCCGTGGTTCCCCACGGTTAAATTTTCCGTTACTGAGTCTGCACTGTAATCATAGGCCACCACGCCCCTTCCTTCGGTACCGATCCATACGATCCCGTTTTTGTCTTCCGTAAAACTTGTGGGGGTTACGACCATCCCAAGGTCCGGAGTACTGAATTCTGAACCTTCAATAACGTTCACTCCCTTCCCGTCGATCCCCACCCAGGTACGGCCCTTACTATCGGAAAATACTGCTGAAATTTCACTTCCCTCCAGGCCGCTCACCTGGGTAAGTCTGCTTATCTTCCGGTTATCAATCTCATAATAGACCAGTCCGTCCAGTGTGCCGATCCAAAGATTATTCTCCTGGTCAATGGCCATGCCTGTAACCTGCCCATGGGGTATATTACTGTTAATTAATGGATCAAACCGAAAATTTCCACGCTGTGACCAGGAAAATACCCCTTGTCCTTCTACCCCGATCCAGATACTTTTGTTCCTGTCTTCCACGATAAACCTTACTTGCTCTCCTTGTAGTTTATTGAAATCTCTGATTTTTTTTCCCTTCGTAACATCCGGAATAATGGAGATTCCCTGGTTTGTTCCTATCCAGAAGCTGTTGTCATATCGCTGCATGATGGCATTTACCTGTGAATTGATCAGTCCGTCTTCCTCATACCAGGATACAAAGTAGTCACCCTTAAATGCACAAAGTCCGTGTTCATTGGTTCCGAACAGGATATTTCCCTCTTTGTCTTCCATGATCTGCCAGATCTTATTCCCCTGCATGCCGTTCCTGTTATCAAAGGCAGTAAATTGATCATCGGAGCCGATCCTGGCCACGCCTCCACCCCAGGTTCCCACCCAGATATTCCCGTACCTGTCCTCAAACAATGCACTGACCCAGTTGGAGGTCATACCCAGTTTGATCAGGTCATACATTTGTGTATCATCCTCACCGGGATCATACCGGAACAAGCCACCGTGATACGTCCCGAACCAGAAATTTTTTCTGCTGTCCTGCAGAATGCTTGTGGTTGCAAAATAACGCGGAACACCATTCAGATCGAGGTTTTCAAAACGCATACTGTCCCGGTTGAATTTTTTAACGATCGGATCGGTAATAAAATAGAGCGAGCCGTCTACCCCAAGCATACTTCCAAATATACGGTCAGCCAGGCGACGGCCCAAATACATTTCAAACTTCACAGAATCCAGCGGTGCCCCCGGGTTGGTGATCAGGGCCGCTCCCGATTCCTGCGAGGTGATCCACAAATTACCCCCGTTGTCTTCAATAATCGTGGTGATATTGGAATTGAAAAGCTGTTGTTCACCGTGGAATATTTCAAATTTGTTTCCGTTGAAACGGGTTATCCTCCCGCCATCATGGCCCATCCATAAATTACCCTGTGCATCTTCGAACACGGCCCGTACACCACCTTCCGACAAACCATCCTCTGCCGTAAAATTCACAAAGCCGGTACCATCAAACTTCGATATCCCCGCCTGGGTTCCCATCCAGTAATTATCTTCCCTGTCCTGAAGCATACTGTATACGGTTGACTGTGCAAGACCCTGAGATACACTGTAGTTGTCGAAATAGTACTGTTGCGCATGAAGGGTACCCGGATGGATCACCAGGAATAAAAAAATTATCCGCCCATACAGGCGAATAATTTTATTGAATCGGGAGGATATCATGTCTAATAATCTTTCGGTATAAAGAAGAATGTTCCGTTTTCATCTTCCAGACCGGCTATTTTCCCAAATTGTGGTTTTTGCTGGTTGTTGCCGGTCACTGCACTGGTTACCTTCTGCACGATGCTCTCTATAGGGATACAG
Organism: Bacteroidales bacterium; assembly: GCA_040880545.1. Lineage (GTDB taxonomy): Bacteria > Bacteroidota > Bacteroidia > Bacteroidales > M55B112. The sequence goes on from JBBDIE010000074.1 coordinate 9,344, forward strand.
CCATCCGGACTATTGGCCAGGGTATTGGCGAACGTACGGGTAAACTGGCTGTCGTCGCTGGCAAGTTCATAACCGGCTGACGAAAGTACCTGGGAGGATTTAAACCTGGTTGCTTCCCAGTCGTCGCAACTTCTGATCTCGTTTGTGGAACGCATCGCCTGGTAAAAGCTTGGGCCCGACTCACATGCATCAGTGATCACCAGGGTATGGGTCAGCATCTCCGGGTAGGATTGCATGGACGCCTTTAACGCGTTAATGTTGAAATAGGTAAACTCATCGTCCCTCCTGGCATCAACCGGTATCCAGTACCCCGTCTCGTTCACGAATTTACCATGGCCGGCATACCAGATCATTATCGAATTCACCATGTTGCTCCGCAAAAGATCACGCAACTCAATGGCGAAGAACCGTTCCAGCTCCTCTTTGGTCATATCCTTCTTATGGATAAAATTGTGCACCTGGTAATTGATCAGGGCCGTTTTCATCAATGTTACATCTTTGGTGGGACCCTCCAGGCTGGCAAAATGCTCGTATTTTGAATTTTCAATGAATATCGCCCATGTTTTACCCATGGGATTATCACTGTAATTACTTGCCTCCCTGTTGAGTGTAAAAGTCACATCTGAAATGTTGCCATAGATATCCTCTGCCTTTACGGAAAATTTGTTCCTGTTCTCAATCCGTACCCTGGCAGAAAATACCGGGTTGGTTTCGGACGGAGCGTAACTGGCAGCAATATCATCGATATAGATCGACCTGATCTTGCTCTCATCAGCTATTTTACCTTCCAGATAAATCACAGGGTCATTGGTATCCAGGTAGATTACATTGTTGTCTGATGCGTATGGTGCAATGATACTTACCCTCGGCTTGTCGGTTTCTGTGCGTAAAATCTCATAAACCGCTCTCTCTGAATTGTCATACACATCACTTACCTCAACGATAAGCTGATCAGCGTCCCTCAGATTGATACTTGCAAGAAATTCGTAGCCTGCCTCCACCTCAGTAGGCTGAACAGTAAAGTTGTTAATTTTCAGCGATTTAATTTTGCTGTCATCTACGATCAGCCCGGTAAGGGCAATAACATCCAATCCCCTGGGAACATGTACCGTATTGTCGGTATTGGAAACCGGGCTTACCAGCTTTACAACCGGTTTTTTCTCCTCCCTGTTGATCTCGAACATCCGTTCCTCAGCCTTTGCCAGCAATTGCTGTGCAGTACCGTCATATTTGGACATTTCCAGGAGTTTGTTATAATCGGCCATGGCCGATTTAAAATCACGGTTCAGCTCATAGGACCTGGCTCGCTTATAATAGATATCGGCACTGGTGTTACCTGACTCAATGGCGTATGAGTAATCCACAATGGCATCGGAATAACGACTCAGTTGATGATAGAAATCTCCTCTGACCATGTGTAGTTCAGGGTCGCCCCGGTAAACATTCAGCGCTTCAGATATATCATTCACCGCCTGGGAAAGATTCATCCTTTCTGCATGGATCTGGCTCCGGAGTACCAGTCCATCCTTATGCTTTGGATTGATCCGCAGTACCTGGTTAACGGCCGACATGGCCAGGTCATTTTTTCCCTGGCTGAACACAAGTTTTGCCAGCGCCAGGTGTGAATCCACCACATTGTTGTTCCTTCGGATGGATTTTTGATAAGCCTGCTCAGCATCATCATATAATTCAAGCCGCTCATATACCTGGCCCAGGTTATAAAAATTCACTTCGTTCTCCTTAAACCGTAACGCCTTTTTGCAGTCATCCAATGCCTCATCATATCTTCCCAGCTTCAGGAAAACCTGTGACCTGACCTGGTAGGCCTCCAGGTATTTGGATTTTATCTTCAGTGCCTCATTCATTTTCACCAGCGCTGAAGCAGGATTTCCTGCCTTTAAATATGCATTGCCGGCAAGGAAATATATCTCTTCATCATTATTCTGAAATACCGATGCTCTCTCATAATCCTTGGCTGCAGCAGTAAAATCGCCGAGTTGTTCATACACTGAGGCTCTGGCCACATAAGCTTTATCATATTCTGGATTAAGATCGATTGCTTTGGTATACTGTTGAATCGCGTCTTCAAATTTCTTCTCTTTAAGAAATTCATCGCCCGTCTTAAAGTACTTTCTTGCTGACTGGCCAAATACAGTTGACCCTGCAACAAGAAGAATCACGATAACCGGTAAGAAATTTTTCATAGCTCAATTGTTTTATCCTTTTTACGAAACCATAAAAAATTAGTTGCTTTTAGTAGTTTGATTTACACAAATGTATGCTATAATTGGATCAATTGCCAATTATCCGGACTCAACGGTTGTCATATCCGTTGTAAAATATCTTCAGATCACTGCCCTCGAACTGAATAATTTCGGCTGGCTCCTGGCTGATTTTCGGGGCACTGACCCCCTGGGAAAACTTCATTTTCCCCTCGAATACCCTGGCTTCGTCCCAAAATCCGGAACTGATAAAGGAATGGTGTAATTGTTGTCCCCCTTCCACAAATATGGAGATGATCTTTTGGTCGTAAAGCTCCGAAAGCACTTCCCCCAATTTGTATTCATGGTCGATAAGGACACTGTTGGTTTTGCCTGAATATTTCTCCTGGTCGCATGTGAAAATTAGCGTGTCCTGGCTGCTGTCCAGAATGTTTGCTGTTTCGGGGATCCTTCCGTTCCTGTCGAATGCGATCCTTAGCGGACTGTTACCCTTCCAGCGGCGTACATTTAACTTTGGATTATCAGCAATGATCGTATTGGTCCCAACCATTAACCCGGCCTCTTCAGACCTCCATTTATGGACCAGGGTTCTTGCAACATCATCGGTGATCCAGTTTGTCCCCACCGGATCGCCTTGCTGACGCTCAATATCAATAAATCCATCAGCTGTTTCTGCCCACTTCAGGATGATGTATGGCCTTTTATGCTCATGAAAAGTGAGGAACCGCCGGTTAAGGAATGCCCCTTCCTCCACCAGCACGTCACAGATCACCTCAACCCCCGCGTTCCTCAACATCTCTATTCCCTTGCCGCTTACACTGGGAAACGGGTCGGTATTGGAGATCACAACCCGGGGGATCTTGTTGTTCAGGATCAATGTGCTGCAGGGTGGTGTCTTACCAAAATGAGAACAGGGTTCCAGGTTGATATAAATGGTGGAACTTTCCAGTAATGATTTGTCTTTTACGCTCCGGATGGCATTAACCTCGGCATGGGGACCTCCGTATTCATGGTGATAACCTTCACCGATGATCTTGTCGTTGTGTACAATAACCGACCCAACTAACGGATTCGTCCTTGTATTGCCCAGGCCATGTGAAGCCAGTTCAAAACAACGTCCCATATAAATTTCATCCCTGGAATGCATCGCAATAGTTAATTATTACCTTTGAATGATGATCAGCGGACCGGTTACCATAGCAGCGTTCAAACGTTCCCTGGTGGATGAACTTTCCGGCCTTTTCCCGGGCAACGAAGCAAGTTCTGTCGCCAGGATCATCCTTGAGCATGCTGGCTTCACCGAATATTCCATATTAAAGGACCCTTCTGCAATTATTGATAACAAAATCCGCCACGAAATTAAAAAAATTGTCGGTGAATTACATCATAACAAACCGGTCCAATATATCCTGGGAGAAACCGAATTCATGAATCTACGGTTTTTTGTCAATGAACATGTACTGATTCCGCGTCCTGAAACCGAAGAGATGGTAACGCACATAATCAGGGAAAACCGGCTTGATGCACCGCGTATCATCGATCTGGGAAGTGGAAGCGGTTGTATTGCCGTCTCACTGGCACATCATATTCCGGGGAGCAGAGTAACGGCCCTGGAGGTGGATGGTGAAGCCATCAAAGTGGCAGAAAAAAATGCGGATGCCCATCGGATAAAAATGCATTTTGTCCATCAGAGTATCTTCGATTTCCATACTGTCGGTGGTGAAGATCTGTACGATATCATCGTCAGTAACCCTCCGTATGTGACCATGAAACAGAAAACCCGCATGGCAGAAAACGTCACCCGCTTCGAACCGCATGTGGCCCTGTTTGTTCCGGACAACGACCCGCTGGTGTTCTACAGGGAGATCGCCCGTATTGCGCTACATTGCCTTGCAGAAAATGGTGCAGTATGGGTGGAGATCAATGAAGAACTGGGAGAGGATACAAGCCGGTTATTTCGTGCATCGGGTTTCAAGCATGTTTTGCTCATAGAGGACATTCACGGCAAAATCAGGTTTATTAAAGTGATGAAGGAACATGGCTGATTACAATAAATTATTGTCAAGGGCGGCTAAACTCTGCAGTACATCCGAAAAATGCAGTCATGATGTACTGGAGAAGCTGCGTAATTGGGGACTGGAGGAGGAAGAAGCGTTGAAAGCGATCAAATACCTGGAAGATAATAAATTCCTGAACGACAACAGGTATGCACGTTTTTTCGTCAGGGATAAGTTGCGATTCAATAAGTGGGGAAGAATAAAGATCTCCTATGCACTGCGGAATAAAAAGGTTCCATCAGAGATCATAGAAGCTGCACTGGATACCATCGATAACGAAGAATACGAATCGGCGCTGGAGCAGTTACTTGAAGCCAAAATCAGGTCGGTGGGAAACATAAAAGAGGCCCGGGGGAAGGCAAAGATCCTGCGTTTTGCCGCCCAGCGCGGATTTACCTCCGAAGAGACCTTCAGGGCGCTGGGAAGGTTGAAAATAGATTAACGCGACTGACCCTGCCTGTACACGAATTTAATTGAATTTCCCAGGAGCTTCCTGAAATTTTCATTGGCATAGGCCTGTTTGTCATGCCCACCCATAAGATAGACGATCTTGGAATTTTTATATGTATTGACCCAACCCACGTAAGGATCACAATCATCGTGTTCAGTGGTCAGAACCACCATGATGCCATCCCTGATCCCGATATTCTTATATCCCTCATCCTGAATGGTATAATCAGTTACCCCCCTGGTAACCGGATGATCGTTCCTGGAAACCTCTACATTCAGTTCTATATCATGATGAAAGGTCGAATACATGGATGTATCTACCCCGCTTTCCTCTGTATAATATCTGCCACCGATAATATCCTTAAATTCATCCCACTGTTGGTAACTCACAAGTGCGTGGTGCAGGAACACCATTCCTATCCCGCGATCCAACAACCTGTTGTAACCCGCTTTCCCGACACTGTCTATTTCGCTCCACATATCATAAAACACGATAACTTCGAACTTGTCGGCCGCCCCGCTTCCAATTATCTGGTTGGCTGATGGTTGCATTACTATTTCCATATCAAATCCTACGAAGGAACCGATCATCTCTTCGAATTCAACCGTATCATAGGCATGGCCCCCGGTTACTACCATGACCTTCATGCCTGACTCATCTGCAATGTTACATCCCGAAAACGAGAGGGTGAGTGATAAAACGACTAACAAAAAAATTCCAGTTGTCCTCATAATTCAATAATCAAAGTGATTTCTCACAAGATACGGTAATTTTCCTGTTTTGACACTTCACCTGTAAACGCTATCTTTACAAAAAAGCAGAAAATATGATGACAACGGATGAATTAAAGGACCTCAATGAGCGCCTGGTTGCGTTAAGGAGGCATCTTTGACGTGGATGGAAAATTACAAACAATAGAAGAAGAGGAAAGGCTCACCCAGGCATCTGATTTCTGGGATGATCCGAAATCTGCAGAAGAGCAGATGAAAAAAATTTCGAGGCTTAAATCGTGGACAACTGCGTATGCCGATGTTGAAACTGCCGTGGAGGACCTTAAGGTTCTGGCCGAATTCCTGGCCGGAGGAGAGGCCAGTGAAGAGGAGGTAATTGCGCAATTTAAAACGGCTGAAAGACTTACAGAATCCCTGGAATCCAGGAATATGCTCAGGAACGAGGAAGATGTGCTGGGGGCGATCGTGAAGATCAATCCGGGAGCGGGAGGAACAGAGAGTACCGACTGGGCAGAGATGCTCATGCGGATGTATATCAGGTATGGTGAGCGTAACAATTTCAAAATCAGGGAGCTCCATTATATTCCCGGTGACGAGGCCGGAATAAAATCGGTGACCCTTGAATTCAGCGGAGATTACGCATACGGGTATCTGAAAGGAGAATCGGGGGTCCACCGGCTGGTAAGGCTCTCGCCCTACGATTCGGCCAACAGGAGACATACCTCCTTTGCATCGGTTTTTGTTGCTCCGGTGGTGGATGATACCATTGAAGTGGTGATCAACCCTGCGGAGATCGAATGGGATACATTCAGGTCGGGCGGTGCAGGCGGCCAGAACGTGAACAAAGTCGAAACCGGGGTTCGTGTGAAACATCTTCCCACCGGGATCACGGTAGATAATACCGAAACCAGGTCGCAATTGAAAAACCGCGAAAATGCCCTGCGCATCCTGAAATCCCACCTCTACGAGATAGAACTCCAAAAACGGAGGGAAAAACAGGCCGAAGTGGAGGGAAACAAGAAAAAAATAGAGTGGGGATCACAGATCCGGAATTACGTGATGCACCCCTATAAGCTTGTTAAGGATCTCCGCACAAACCATGAAACGGGCAATGTACAGGCGGTGATGGACGGTGAACTGGACGATTTCATCAAGGCCTACCTGATGGAATTCGGAGGAAGCTAAGTGAACAGGAAATATCGCTGCAATTTCCTGTCAATCAAGACAACCGATACCCTTCCCTGTACTGCTTCGACCGGAGCCTGTTGGCCACGGCATCGTTGTGGAACTGCTCCATCTCCGGATCCCAGTTGAGCGGACGGCCAAGCTGGTATGCGATGGTACCCAGGCTGCAAATTGTAGCGGACCTGTGACCGGTCTCCACATCACAGACAGGCATGGACCTGTTCAGAATCGAATCTGTGAAATTCCGGTAATGGTTATCGCTGAAATAGAGCCTTTCATCACCCTCTTTCAGGGTGGCTGAAACCAGGCTCTCAGGTTGGCTGTCAAGAAATGACCTGCTCACATCCAGGGTCCCTTCGGAGCCGATGAACCTTACGGCCCAGCCCCGGCCGAAATCTTCGTGAACCATCTCTATACCATTCTCGTAAATATAGGTTAGCCCCCGCTCCGCGTTTCTGTCGGCTGGTGGTATGATCTTCACCGGGCCCGTCTCGTCCATTCCCAACGCCCACTGTGCAATATCAAACATGTGTGTGCCCCAATCGGCAAGAATACCCCCACCATAGGCCATGTAGTCGCGCCACCTGGGCCATTCATCGTTTTCAATCGGGGGTGAGAGCACCGGGCTATACGGGCGCCATACCGCCGGACCGACCCAACTGTTCCAGTCCAGGTAATCGGGCTCAGCCTCCGCCGGGAGGTCACACAGTTTTCCCGGACCCCCCACATTCACCAGTACTTTACTGATCTCTCCCACATAACCGTTTCTCACCAGTTCACAGGCCTTCCTGAAATCATCCCAGGAACGTTGCATACTCCCGGTCTGAAATACCCGTTCATTCCTCCGGGTAGCGTTTACCATGGCCCTCCCCTCTTCAATGGTATGCGCCATGGGCTTCTCGCAATAAACATCCTTACCGGCATTCAGCGCTTGGATGGATTGCATGGCATGCCAGTGGTCGGGTGTTGCAATAATCACGGCATCAATATCTTTTCTTGCAAGCAGCTCGCGGTAGTCTGCATAGGTATCACACCCTTTGTATTTTTTCTTTACACTGTTTTCGGCATAATGATCCTCCACCCATCCCCTGAAACGGGTCAGTTTTTTACTGTCAACATCCGAGGCTGCCAGTACCCTCACTTCAGGCAATCCGATAAAGCCCCTCAGCAAGGTTGGAACCTGCTTTCCGGTGCCTATATAACCCAGATTGATTTTGTCACTGGGAGAAACATAACCCGGTCCGCCCATCACATGGCGGGGAATAACGGTAAGTGCACCGGCGGTAAACAGACTTTTCTTAATAAAGTCCCGGCGATTGGAGTTGTTTTTCATGTTTTGGTTTTTTTAGCAATCTTATTTTAGTCAGGAATCCGATAGAGATCCATACATAGACCTGACTCCGTACCCTGTATCACGGCGCATGTACAATCTATGTTAAGGCTAAAGATAAAAAATTGAATGACACCAACCAGCTATGTGGTTAATTTCTTGAAATTTCAGAATAGCCGGGAATGCGGGAACGCTGTCCACTGATGATCTCCGCCACTGCTTCAACCCACGCATCGTTATCGTTCAGACTCCTTACCAACGTTAATTCTCTGCCACCATGCTGTCTGAAAAGGTGCTGGTACTCTTCCCCGATTTCAACGATGGTCTCCAGGCAATCGGCAACAAAGGACGGAGCCACCACCAGGATTTTTTTCATTCCTGCCCGGGCATACCCTTCAACCAGTTTATCGGAAAATGGACGTAACCAGTTTTTTGAAAGCCGTGATTGAAATCCGACTGAATACCGATCTTCCGGCAGTTTCAGTTTTTCGGCCAGTAAACGGGTGGTTTCATAACAGGTAGCCTTGTAGCAAAGTATCCCGTATTCCGGCATTTCCAAATCGCAACTGCACACATTGCAGGGATTCCCGGGGTGGATCTTATTCATCTGCCTTTCAGGTAACCCGTGATAGGAAAAAATAATATGGTCGTACTTTTCAGGATCATAGGAGGAGATCAGGTTGGCAAACGCCTGGATGAATGCAGGGTGATGATGGTACTGCCCCACGAAGTGCAATTCCGGCATAGCCTGCCAGTCTGCCATCTCCCTGAAAACTTTTTCGAAGATCGAACCGGTGGTGGAAGAGGCATACTGGGGGAAAAGCGGGAAAATAACCAGCTTATCGAACGATTCATGCCTGATCTCATCCAATACGCGCTTCAGTGAAGGTTTACGATACCTCATGGCCGTATAAACCCAAAAATTTTCCGGAAGCCTGTTCTGCAACTTTTTGCCCAGAGATTCAAGGTACAACAACAGGGGTGAACCCTCATCGGTCCAGAGCTTCTTATAAATCCGGGTTGAATTACTTAATCTGAACGGGATAATGATCAGGTTGACAAGTATTTTTCTGAAAAGCCAGGGAATATCTATTACCCTACCATCGTTTAAAAACTCGGTGAGATAGGTGAATACACTTCCTTTGGTTGCCCGGTCGGGAGTGCCAAGGTTAACTAACAGTAATGCGGTTTTTCTCTTTTTAATCATCACTTATTTGGTATAGTTGATCCAGTCGATCCCTTTTTTTAATAAATGGAGGGTCCTCTCCTCCTGGGAATTAAGTTCCGGAACCTGGTTAAATTCCCAGGAAGCTTCAGGGGGCATACTCACCAGTATGGACTCAATATTTCCCCCACTCTCCAGTCCGAACTTCGTTCCCCTGTCATACACCAGGTTAAACTCCACGTACCTTCCCCTCCGTAATTTTTGCCACGCGCTGTTTTTACTGGTAAACTTTCTTCCTCCGTTCGCCTCCATGAGCCCTGCATATATAAAACCATATACTTCAGCAAGCTCTGATGTAAACCCGATCCACTGTTGCCTGTCCGTTTTCTCATCCGGCTTCTGCCTGTCGAAAAATATACCTCCCACACCCCGGGTTTCATTTCGGTGTTCAATATAGAAATAATTGTCGGCCCACTCCTTGAAGCCGGGATAGAAATTTTCGTTGTACTTGTCGCAAATGGTTTTTAACCGTAGGTGGAACTGTCTCGCCTGCGCTGTATCAATATAGGAAGGGGTCAGGTCAATTCCACCGCCAAACCACTCCACGCCATTGTCCAGCGCAAAATAGCGCACATTCATGTGGATGGTGGGAACAAAGGGATTGCCGGCATGAATGATGGAAGATATGCCTGTTGCCGCATAAAACCCGGCATCTTCACCAAGAATTTTTTTTAACCCATCGGTCAGTGGCCCGCTCACATGGGAAAAGTTTACCCCGGCCTTTTCAATGATATTACCCCCCTGAAGTACGTTGGTGAGTCCGCTCCCTGAACTCTTCTCCCAGGGATGGGAATTGAATTTCTCCCCCCCGTCGGCCTCCTCCAGTGTAGTACATATTTTTTTTTGTAAGGCGCTGTATAATTCAGCAATCTCTTTTGCCTGGTCCTGATAATCCATAAGCGTAACAACCTGTAGGTTTTGATAATATTCCAAACAGTTTTCTCCCCGCTAATGTTTTTGAATTTTGAATTATTCTGAAATTTTCCGAATCTCCAACAAAATATTAATCATTTTTTAACATTTTTCACATAATAAGTTATCATTTTTATCTTTTTTCTTTTTTTTAGTTATAATTTTATATCTTTATGCCCTGTTTTGATATTAATCTAATATTTTAATTGTACATTATGTGTGGATTTGCAGTTTACACCGGAAGTGACAGGATGACGCGTCTGAAGGCGGTCAGTGAGTTTCAGAAGATTAAATACAGGGGTCCTGACAACAGCCTGTATGCCGATTTTTCGGGCAAAGGGTGGATGGGGTTCCACAGGTTGAAAATCATGGATGTAACAGATGATGGTAATCAGCCTATGCAGTTTGAAAATATACACCTGGTGTGTAATGGTGAAATCTACAATTACCCTGAATTAAGGGATGACTATGCAGAGAAGTTCCAGTTTCAGTCAACATCCGACTGCGAGGTGATTATTCCCATGTACAGGGAGCTTGGCATCATTGAAACGGCCAGGCGGCTGGATGCTGAATTTGTTTGTGTGTTGTATGATGAAAAGGAGGATAAATACCTGGCTGCCAGGGACCCCATTGGCATCAGGCCGATGTTTTACGGGTATACCCCCGATGGGGCGATCCTGTTCGCCAGTGAAATGAAGGCACTCACGATGCTCTGCAAAGAGGTAAAGCCCTTTCCCCCGGGACATGTATATGATGGTGAAAAATTCATTGCTTACATGGATGTCTCCAAGGTCCGGAAATTCTCTGACCATGAAATGGAAGAGGTGTTGGAAAATATAAACAGGACGCTCACCGCAGGTGTCTTAAAGCGGTTGCAATCTGATGTACCCGTTGGATTTCTATGCAGCGGAGGGCTCGACTCCTCCCTGGTTTGTGCCATTGCTGCAAAGAAAATGAAACAGCCGATCCGCACCTTCGCGGTGGGGATCAACGAAGATGCCATCGACACCAAATATGCAAGAATTGTGGCCGATTACCTGGGAGCCGACCATACCGAGGTGCTGTTTAAGAGGCAGGATATTTTCGATACCCTGAGTCCGTTGATCTACAACATTGAGACCTACGACATAACCACCATTAGGGCCTCCATGGGAATGTACCTGGTTTCCAAATATATTTCCGAAAACACTGATATTAAAGTCCTGATGACCGGGGAGATCAGTGATGAGATCTTCGGATACAAATATACAGACTTTGCCCCGTCGCCTGCCGCGTTCCAGGAAGAGGCAGAAAAACGGCTCAGGGAGATCTATATGTATGATGTGTTGCGTGCCGACCGTAGCATCTCCTCCTGCGGACTGGAAGCGCGGGTTCCCTTCGGTGACCTGGAATTTGTGGATTACGTGATGTCCATTAAACCAGAATTGAAGATGAATTTTACCGGGGTTGGGAAATATTTGCTCAGAAAAGCCTTTGAAGGTGACTACCTTCCCCATGATATACTTTACAGGGAAAAAGCAGCCTTTTCAGATGCCGTGGGTCATAGTGTTACAGATTATCTGAAACAGTACGCGGAAGAACTTTATTCCAGTGAAGATCTGGTTACTGCCAGGCAAAAATATACCCACGCCCCGCCCATCTCCAAAGAGTCGCTCATGTACAGGGAGATATTTGAGTCCCATTTCCCGGGGCAATCCCATTGTGTTGCCGACTTCTGGATGCCAAACAGGGAGTGGGAAAACTGCAATGTGGATGATCCCAGTGCACGGGTTCTGCCTAATTATGGAAAGAGCGGGGAATAAAATATGACCCCTAATTCAAATACTTTGTAATGGTATTGATCAACTCATGATACCAGATAGGCTTTGTGATATACCCATTGAAATTAATCAATTGATCAGGATTTTTATCATATTCCAGTGAATAGGCGGTCTGTCCTACAATGGGTACACTTTTGCTGATCCCCCGGATCTGACTGGCTGCTTCGAAACCATCCATTTCAGGCATCACAATATCCATCAGGATTAGATCGATTCCGTTTTTGTGTTCATTGAAAAAATCCACCGCCTCCTTCCCGTTCTTTGCCCAGATCACTTCAGCATGGGTGGGTTTCAACATTTCATTTAGCAACAGGTAATTGGGCTCAACATCCTCAACCACCATCAGCCTTTTCCCTGTCCAGTCGGGCACGCCCCCTTCTCTGATTATTTCTGTCTGCGACTCTACCTTCACAGTACCCAGCGGTATGGAATAGAAAAATGTGGATCCCATCCCCAGCCTGGATTTGGACCATAATTTACCGCCGAGCAATTCAGCATATTTTTTGGCTACCATCACCCTCAGTGCTGCCAGGTCGAATGAGGCATCCACACTATTCTTACGGCTTGAATAGTGATTAAAAGCATTTTCAAGTTTTTCCAGGGAAAGACCCACACCCTCATCTTTTACAAAATACTGTATTGACTCATCCTCTTCCAGGGTATATCCGAATTCTATAACCCCTTCATGGGTGAAATTGAGTGCATTTTCCAGCAGTTTTTCAATGATTTTCTGCATTTTTCTGCAATCTGAGATCATTGTGATTTTGCCGGCTGCTTCAGGAATGGTTAATCTAAGCTCAAGTTTCTGCTTCTTTTTACGCGCAATGTCTGCCTGGTATTTATCCCTTACATCTTCCAGCATCTTATGGACACTGCATGTCTCTTTCAGCACGATAGCCCTGTTATTCAGCAAACGGTTAAGATCTACCAGGTTATTGAAGAGCTGCAGAAGGTTGGTACTGCTTGTATAAACATATTCGCTGTACATCTTCCTGGTACTTTGGGCAACTGTTCTGTCGTCCATCAGATTGGAGAAACCAATGATGGTCGAAAGGGAGGTTTTTAACTGATGGCCCACCAATTCCACCACAGAGGTGTTGTTCAGATCGGCAAAAATATCGTCTTTCTTCTGTTTTCTGACCCGTTGATACTTCAAATCTGAAAGCCTGATAAGAAGCAATGCAATGATGATCAGCGCAATGGCAATGATCCGGTTGTAAACTTCATGGGCCGGTATGTTTGTTATAAAGACCTCCATAAATGTAAGGTCCTTATAAAAGAGTGTTTTATCCAATATGGTGTCGAACAGATATAATACCAGCGACATCAATAATCCGATCTTTAAATATAGCGATGTTTTCATATTGTATGAATTAATTGTTTCTAAATTTCTATGCCCATCACCAGGATATCATCAATCTGCGCATCATGAGCCATCCATTGATTCATCCTGTTTATGAAAAATTCCCGATGCTCCTCAGGTGACAGATCATTCATCTGTTTCAACCATTCTTTAAATCCCCGGCTTTTTAATTTCTTTCCTTTTTCGCCACCCATCTGGTCTAGCATACCGTCGGTAGAAAAATACAACCGGTCACCTTGCTGAAGCTGGATACTGTTGGGTGTAAATGGCTTTTCAACAGGATAGTACCCCACCGGTTGCCGGTCTCCCTTGATCTCATTAATCTTCCCATTGCGAACATGATACAGGGAGTTAAATGCACCTGCCGAATATAATTTCATGGAGTTTGTATCAATCATGGTGATAACCATGTCAATACCTTCTGAGGTGTAGGACTCCAGCCCTGAACGAACAAGTGATTCCTTGAATTTTCTCCGCATATTATCCAGCATAATATTCGGATAATCCAGCCTCATCTTCATACTCAGTTCATTAAGTATGCTGATGCCGAGAACACTCAAAAATGCACCGGGAACACCGTGGCCCGTACAGTCTGCCACTGCTAAAACAATTAGGTTGTCAATTTTCTTAACCCAGTAAAAATCACCGCTCACCACATTCAGTGGCTTATCCAACATAAAATGTTTCGGAAACACAGAGCCCATCATCTCTTGGGAGGGCATCATCGATTTTTGAATCCGCAATGCATAATTAATACTGTCTGTGAGGTTCCTGGTCGCGTTAGACTCCTCTTTCCTGCGTAAAAGCTCAAGTTGGTTGCTGACCCTGGTCAGTAATTCTTCACGATAAAATGGTTTTCTGATAAAATCAACATTGGGAAACCGGATTCCTTCCAGCACATTTTTCCCCGCATCACCCGATGTGACAAAAACAATGGGAACATTCACATTGTGCCCGTTCTCCTTTAACTGGGCAAAAACTTCATATCCACTGAATATGGATTCCTTATGATCCAAAATGATCAAATCAAATTTATCCTTGATGATATGCTTGAATGCATTATTCCCGTTAAATGAAGTAACCGTATCGTACCCGGCATCCGTCAAAATTGTTGTAACATTTTCCAGGCTTTCAAAACTGTCTTCCACTAAAAGGATCTTTCCCCCTTTTTCAATTACCACGATATATATATTTAAATTTATGAAATATGTGTATTGATCATGTTCGAAATTCTGTTCAATGGAACCAGCCCTGCAACCTTATCAATGATCACCCCGTCCTTAATAAAAAGAAACAATGGTCGTATTCCCATATGGTATGTTGATTTAAGATCATCCAGACCAGAAACATCTAGCCTGTAAAAATGGACATCGTCACTGAATTCCATACTGGCGCGTTCAAATAGGGGCAGCATCATCTCGCACGTTCCGCTGTTCGTTTCATAGAATTCGACAACCTTTAATTTGTTGTCTTTCCTGAACAGTCCGGAAAGATCGCTCTCCCCAATATCCCTGATCTGTGAATGCACCATAGTCGTTATCTTTACAATGCTTTCCCAATAGCCGTGCCAGTTCGGTTATACTT
>JBBDIE010000074.1:24323-32085 GCA_040880545.1 Bacteroidales bacterium
ATAGTCGTTATCTTTACAATGCTTTCCCAATAGCCGTGCCAGTTCGGTTATACTTCTGATTTTGTGACCTTTATAAGATTACCCGGAACCGGGAAGGGGAAAAATAGTTACGGCATTTCGTAACAGTTACGATATTTCGTAAAAACTCAGGGTTTGGATATACCCAGTTTCTTCATCCTCGAGTCGAGGGTAGTGGGTTTCATTTTTAATATTTTTGCTGCACCTTTCTCTCCGCTGATCTGCCAGCCCGTCTGCTCCAATATTTTTAAAATATGTCTCTTTTCAGCCTCTTCCATGGAGAGTAGTTTTTGTTCCTGCGGATCTGCCGTAGTGAGACCACTCAGTCCATAGCCCAACTGGAGTTTTTCACCGGTACTGGTAATTACGGCACGCTCTATTACATTCTCCAACTCCCTGATATTTCCGGGCCAGCGATACTCCTCCAACTGTTTAAGGAGTGTCCTGGGTACTTCCGATACGTTCTTACCGTTCAAGCGATTGTGCTTTTTAAGAAAATGATTCAACAAAATGGGGATATCATCTTTGCGGTCCCGCAGCGGAGGGATATGAATAGGAAAAACATGTAACCGGTAATAGAGGTCGCTCCGGAAATTCCCCCGCTTCACCTCTTCCTCCAGTTCCCGGTTTGTAGCCGCAATAATGCGCACATCTGTCCGAACGGAATCGGTACCACCCACCGGTTCAAACTCCCCATCCTGCAGTACCCGTAAAAGTTTAGGTTGAAGCGCCAGGGGCAACTCCCCGATCTCATCCAGAAACAGCGTACCTGTATGTGCCAGTTCAAATCTCCCCTTCCTGTTGGCAATGGCCCCGGTAAATGCGCCTTTTACATGTCCAAACAATTCGCTCTCCAGCAAGGTATCGGGTATGGATGCACAATTTATTTTAATGAAGGGCCGCTCGTTCCTGTTGCTGAGACTGTGCACCGCCCTGGCAACCAACTCCTTTCCCGTGCCTGTTTCCCCCATGATCAGAACCGTGGCCTGGGTTACGGAAACCTGCTCGATCTCCTTCAGCACCTTCCTGAATTTGTTGTTTCCGGTGATAATATTCTCAAAATCTGCATTCAGCTTGATCTCCTCCCTGAAATAGAGATTCTCCTCTTCCAGCCGCTCCTTGAGCAGGGTAAGTTCCCTGTTCCTCTCTTTCAGATCCACCAGTAATTCCTTGTTCTGCTTTCTTAACCGGTAGGTGTTCAGTGCCTGTTGTATGGTCTGGTCCACTTCAAAATCTGTCCAGGGTTTTAACAAAAACCTGAATACATGGATCTGGTGAACCGAACTGATTGGAAAATTAAGATCGGAATAGGCCGTAAGTATCATGAAAATGCAATCGGGATGACTGGCGCTGGCTTTGCTGATAAATTCAAGCCCCGAGATCCCCGGCATGAAATAATCAATAATGGCCACCTTCACCTCCCGGTGCTTCAATGTCTCGAATGCTTTGTCCGGATCTATCTCTGTGATGACCTCGTAGCGGTCCCTGAATACCACCTCAAACAGCGAAAGGTTGGTAATGTCATCATCCAGATAGAGTATTATATCCTTCCCGGTTTCCAACACCTGACGGTTTTAATGCAACGTAAGTTACGTGAAAAAATGAAATTCCATGCGCAGTTCCGATAGGTTTCGAAACATGCTGTTAAACTATAAATAATAATTGAAACTAATCAGGGGCAACGTACATTTTAACCTCCGGATAAACTTTTTTACGATTTTTCTTGACTGATATTTACTTTTTATCTACTATTGTACGATTATTGTTCATTTATACTTTATTCGTATAGTTATGTCAATTTCGTCAAATAAAAAAAACCGAAAAATTCTGGAAACGGCAAAGACCCTTTTCTGGAAGCACGGTTTCAAAAGAGTCACCGTGGAAGAGATATGTTCCCAGGCAGGGATCAGTAAAATGACCTTTTACAAGTACTATTCAAATAAGTTAGAGCTGGTAAAGACCATCATACTAAAAATTGGGGAAGAATCACTGGATCGCTATAGGGAGATCATGCACAGCAACCTTCCATTTAAAAAAAAGATAGAACAACAGCTGCAGATGAAACAAGAGGGAACTGCCGAAATGAGCAGTGAATTTCTGGATGACCTGATGATACATGCCGATCCTGAAATCATGCAATTTATGAGCGAAAGACGCCAGTATTTCCTTGATCTTGTACTCGCCGATTATGTAAAGGCACAGAAAAAAGGAGAAATCCGCAAGGATGTAAAGCCGGAATTCATCCTTTACTTTCTGAATCACATGAACGAAATGATCCAGGATGAAATGCTGATTAAAATGTACAAGGATCCCAGTGAACTGGCTCTGGAGCTGATGAGATTCTTTTTTTACGGAGTTACTCCCAGAAATGATGACGGGCGATGAACAAAGCAAGGCACATATTAATGGTAAGCATCCTTTTCACAGGTATCACTGCATTTGTTGGTGCACAGTCTCTGGATCTGAACGGCCAGTTGATCGGCTGGACCACCATCAATCCTGCCGACCCCTTCCAGTTGCAGGGTGGTATCCGTTATATCCCGGAATTGAATTTCCAGGTACCGGTTGGAGATCTGAATATTGAAGGGGAAGCCTCCATGAATATCTGGGGAGCCGTCACCCACACATTCAACGATACACTGGTCACGGACAAAAAACTGGATCCTTACCGGGTTTGGGTTAAACTCTCGGGCGACCAGTTTGAGCTGCGGGCAGGATTGCAAAAGATCAACTTTGGCTCTGCCAGCATGCTGCGTCCACTGATGTGGTTCGACAAGCTCGACCCGAGGGATCCACTCCAGCTTACCGACGGGGTATATGGGTTATTGGGCAGGTACTATTTCCTGAACAATGCCAACATCTGGCTGTGGGGTCTCTATGGAAATGACGAACAAAAGGGACTGGAACAGTTCCCCACCAAACCGCGTGGATTTGAATACGGTGGCAGGGTCCAGGTTCCGGTGGTGATCGGTGAGGCTGCCCTGTCATACCACCACCGCGAAGCCGATCCCGATGCGGTGCTTCCCGACTCCATGATGACCGGGAAATTTTACCCGGAGGACCGGATTGCCTTTGATGCAAAGGTGGACCTCGGCGTGGGTTTATGGTTCGAAGGCTCCCTCACACGGCACAATTTTGATTTCACCCCCATGGATTTTTCCACCCTTATGAACGTGGGGGTCGATTATACCTTCAACCTGGGAAATGGTCTGCATATCTTGAGCGAAGGATTTTTCCTGCTTTCGGGAGAAAAGCCCCTGGGCACAGATCAGACGCTGGCATTCGGAGGGGTATCCCTCTCCTACCCGCTGAACATTACCCACCAGGTTTCGGGCATTATCTTTTACGATTTCACGGGCCATGACTTTTACAGGTTCCTGAACTGGTCCATGACATTCGACAGGTGGACCTTTTATACTATGGCCTTCTGGAACCCGCGAAATTACCTGCTCTATAATTTTCAGCAGGAGGCCACCCTGTTCAGCGGGGCAGGTTTTCAGCTGATGGCAGTATTTAATCATTAAAACAACAGACGAGCGCAAATGAAGGACCGTCTCTTCAATAACAGTTTATAAAATTTCAAAACAATGGAGAACAACACAATCATTCAAATTGACAACCTGGTGAAACGATATCCCGTTGGCGGAGGGCATTTCACTGCACTGGAAGATATCAACCTGAAAATTGATACCGGAGAGTTTACGGGACTGGTTGGACCAAGCGGATCAGGCAAGACAACCATGCTGAACATTGTCGGATCACTGGACAACCCCTCCGATGGGGATGCCCGTGTGATCAATACCTCTATCAGCAATATCAGTGCGAGACGCGCTTCGGTATTGCGGAAAAAACATATAGGTTTTATTTTCCAGACCTATAATCTCATGCCGGTGTACACGGTGTATGAAAACGTGGAATTCCCGCTGCTCCTGTTGCACATGACGGGTGCAGAGCGGAAAAAGGCAGTACTGGACGCGCTGGAATGGGTGGGCCTGACCTCCAAGATCAAATCGAGGCCAAAACAACTTTCCGGTGGTGAGTCCCAGCGGGTAGCTATCGCCAGGGCCATGGTAAAAAAGCCGGAGATGGTGCTGGCAGATGAACCGACAGCCAACCTGGACGCTGAGAATTCTCACCATATTCTGAAGACCATGGTCAACCTGAACAAGGAGCTGAAAACTACTTTCCTGTTTGCCACGCACGACGATAAGGTGATTCAGTACCTGCGCAGGATTATTCGCCTGGAAGACGGCAGGATCGTATCTGATGAAACTGTTAAAAAGTGAAAGGGGGCTTATCATGATAGCAATTAAACTGGCAATAAAAAATCTCCTGGGAGCAGGATTGCGGACCTTTCTGAATGTTTTTATCCTTTCTGTAGCCTTTGTGGTGATCATTATGCAAAATGGTTTCATCCAGGGCTGGAACAAACAGGCCAAAGTGGATGTAATTGAATGGCAGTATGGCCAGGGGCAGTACTGGACCGAAAACTACAATCCACACGACCCGTTTACCTTTAAAGATGCACATGCACCCATTCCTGCAGCACTGGAACAGGCACGCCAGGAGGGACAAGTTGCCCCGATCCTGGTAACCCAGGCAACGGTTTATCCGGAAGGACGACTCAAAAGTATTGTCCTTAAAGGAATTGATCCCCACCAGCAAACCCTGAAGATCCCGACTGAGCATTTGCAGGCTGCAGGTGAGGATACACCTGTAATCATGGGCTCCCGGATGGCCGCAAACCTGAAAGCCGAAATCGGTGATAACCTGTTGATCCGCTGGCGCGATGTCAACGGAACATTCGACGCCATGGAGCTTAAAATAACTGCATTCTTCCATTCCGATGTTCCGGCCATAGACCTGGGACAGGTCTGGATCCCGCTGGAAAAACTTCAACAGATGACCGGGTTGGAAAATGAGGCCTCCATCATCTCAGTCAAGGATGAATCAACCGCGGCCATAAATCTCCCCGGATGGGTATTTAATGACCTGAATACACTGCTCTTTGAAATGAACCAGATGATCAAATCCAAATCGGTGGGAAATGCCATTATGTATTTAATTCTCCTGGCCCTTGCACTGCTTGCTATTTTCGATACACAGGTGCTTTCCATATTCAGAAGGCAAAAAGAGATAGGAACGTTTATTGCCATGGGAATGACACGCCGGCAGGTCATTGGAATTTTTACGGTGGAAGGTACCATGCACGCAATTCTGTCGCTTGTTGTGGGAGCCATTTGGGGAATCCCCCTGTTGATGCAGTTACAAAAAACCGGAATTCCGATGCCCGAAGGGTATGACCAGATGGGTCTGCCACTGGGCGACTCTATCATTCCGGCATACAGCGCGGGACTGATCCTGATGTCTGTGGTCATTGTCACAGTTACCACAGCCATTGTAAGTTATCTGCCTGCCAGGAAAATATCAAAAATGAATCCCAATGATGCAATCAGGGGAAAAATACAATAACCGAAAAATATAATACTATGATACGCTTCTTTATAAAAGGATTAATGCGGGACCGTCAGCGAAGTCTGCTTCCCGTCATTATCGTCACCCTCGGTGTCATGCTCACCGTACTGGGCCAGTCATGGATCACAGGTATCATGGGTGATATCGTCGATTTTAACGCACGATTCTCCACGGGACATGTGAAGGTCATGAGCAGGGCCTACCAGGAAAATATCGACCAGTTGCCCAACGACCTGGCGCTGCTCAACTCGGAAAGCTTTGTTACGGAGCTGAATCAAAAATATCCTGACATGACCTGGGTTGAGCGGATTAGTTTTGGCGGTCTCCTGGATGCGCCGGATGAAAACGGGGAGACCAAGGAGCAGGGGCCGGCCGCAGGTATGGCAGTGGATCTGCTTTCAGAAGAGAGTAATGAGACTGAAAGACTTAACCTGCAAAACATTCTTCAATCCGGTACCCTGCCTTCATCTTCCGATGAGATTATACTTTCTGAAGACTTTGCAACCAACCTCCACGTACAGCCCGGCGACCAGGTAACCCTTATCACGTCAACCATGTATGGTGCCATGTCTATCACCAATTTCACGGTCTGTGGAACCATCAAATTTGGTGTGGGGGCGCTGGACCGTGGCGGGATCATCGCCGACATTTCCGGGATCAGGAATGCACTGGATATGGAAGATGCAACCGGTGAGATCCTCGGGTACTTTAACAAAGGAGATTATGAAGACGAAAAGGCCACTGCATTATCAGCAGCTTTCAACGCTGAATATTCCGATGCATCGGATCAGTTTTCGCCGGTCATGGTCCCCCTGAGGAACCAGAACAACCTCTCCGGAATGATCGATATTATCGGCTACATGTCGGGCATCATCATTTCAATTTTCATCATGGCCATGGCCATTGTATTGTGGAACGCGGGATTGCTGGGAGGCTTGAGGAGATATGGTGAGATGGGGCTTAGATTGGCCATCGGTGAACATAAAGGCCATATCTACCGCAGCCTGATCAGCGAATCGTTGGTAATCGGTATTGCAGGATCTGTAACCGGAACTATTGTCGGACTTTTCTTTGCAACTCTGTTGGAGAAAGGCATTGATTTTAGTGATATGATGGAAGGATCGACCATGATGATGTCTGGAATTTACCGGACACAAATAACCCCGGAAACCTATTATATCGGTTTCATCCCAGGTGTCATGGCAACCCTGCTGGGCACGGCCCTGGCCGGGCTTGGTATCTTCAGACGACAGACCGCGCAGCTCACAAAAGAGTTAAGTGTATAGGGTAGTTCTCAGCTCCCGGTGAGCTGAATTTCTTTAGAAATTAACCATAAATTCAAAAGACATGCAAACAATCAAATTATACCTTTTTATATTATTTTTTCCCGGTGTTTTACTTGCACAGCCATCGGGTAATGAAATCCTTGACCGTATAGACAAAAACATGTCGTCCGACACCCGGCATGTGATCTCCAAAATGGTGATCCGTGGTGTCCGGACCGACAGAACCATTGAGGCAGAATCATGGTCGGTGGGCGATGAAAAGTCGTACACCGAATACCTTGCCCCGGCACGGGAAAAAGGAACCAAAATGCTGAAACTGGAAGACAAGCTCTGGATCTATTCTCCGGGGACGGACAGGACCATTCAGATCTCCGGCCATATGTTGCGGCAATCGCTTATGGGTTCCGACCTCTCCTATGAAGACATGATGGATGATCCCAACCTCCAAAGCAAATACGATGCGGTTGTAACGGGAAGTGAAACGCTCCATGGAATTGAATGCTGGATCCTGGAGCTCACAGCCAACTCACCGGATGTAACTTACCGGATGAGAAAAATATGGGTGGACAAATCCAGGTATGTCCCGCTCCAGGAGGAGATGTACGCCAAAAGCGGAACCCTCCTGAAAAAAACGGAGATGACCGATATAAAAAAGGTGGGGAATCGTTGGTATCCGGAGAAAATAATTTTCAGGGACATGCTCAAAAAAGGGGAGGGTACTGAATTTATCGTGGAGAAAATCGAGTTCGATGTGGAGGTGCCGGAACACCTGCTAAGCAAGGCGGCATTGCGTTAAGGACCGGAAACCAGACATGCACACGTAAGATTTTGCAGTATCTGTTTGTACTGCAAAATCTTTATATTTACAAGACTAAATCATTTAATGGAGTCTGTCTGTTGGTGTATTATGGTCTGAAAAGATGGTGGTTCTGGTTATTTGCAGTATGCACCGTAAAAGGGATTTTTTAACCACAGAGGAAGCA
>JBBDIE010000075.1:0-4941 GCA_040880545.1 Bacteroidales bacterium
CATTTTTTTAATGGCTTTTACTGCCTGGGGGACAATCCCGGAATCGTTCAGCGTAGAATGGATGGGTCACTGCGGGCAAAAAATAGGTTAAAAACAGCCATACGCTATTCACGTATCATTTCCCGTTTCCCGTTTGTTCGGGGAGTTTTTCTCTCCGGCTCTATTTCTAAAGGATTTATGGCAGAAAATGATGATATCGACTATTTCATAATTTCCGCACCCGGACGGTTATGGCTGTCCAGAACCTTGCTTACTGTTTTCAAAAAGGTGTTTCTTTTTAACTCCTACCGGAATTTTTGCCTGAATTATTTCATTACTGCCCATCAACTTGAAATAAAAGAGAGACATTTGTATGATGCAACCGAAATTGTTTTTCTTATCCCCATTTACAACCGGGAACTTTATGAAGAATTTCTTGGAAAAAACAGCTGGGTGAAAAATTACTTTCCTACTTTCAGACAATCAGAGGAGTATACCAGTGATGGTACTCCATGGTTAAAGCAACTTGCAGAGTGGCTGCTGAATAAAACATTGGCCAATAGTCTTGAAAAGCTCATTCATAACTATTCAGTTCAATATATCCGTAAGAAATTCAAACATTTAGAAGAGGATGTGTTTAATAAGTGTTTCAGACTTTCAGAAAACGAATTACGATATTTTCCGGATGATATGTTCCAGAATATGCACAATAAATACAACAAAAGATTATTGGAATTTCAGAGACAGTCGGGTATTTCACTCGAAGAAGATGCCTGATCTAATATTTTTTTATGCGAAATTTAAACAGAAATATCTGGATATTCGGCGGCACTGGTTTTGTTGGCAAAGCTTTGGTAAAATTACTTTCATCATTTGAAAACAAAACACTCAATGTACTTATTCATAAGAATCGCCCCTATCAAACCCTTGAACATGTCAACACCTTTTCTGGCAGTCTGTTGCAATTCAACTCCGATTGGTTTTTGAAATACAGACCGGATATTTTATTTCACCTGGCACGACCGGCGGGCAGAAATCTCCTGACAAGATTTTTAGCCTCCTTGTACGGGCAGATCGCCAATGCCAGGTTGATACCCATTCTGCGGACTTTGCCTGTTCCCCCGGTTCTGGTTTATGTTTCAGGTTCTTTAATGTATGGTCCCCGTTCAGAAAATAGCCCTGCACTGGAAGATTCTGACCTGGTCCCCTTCTCCTTTGCAACGCCATATTCGCGAATAGAACGGCCCTTTCTCCATGCACGCAATAAAGGTTTTCTCGATATAAGAATTGCACGACCAGGATGGATCCTGGGGCCCTCCTCATGGTTCAGGGAATTTTTCTGGAAGCCGTATCTGTTGCATGGGAAAGTGCCCTGCTATGGGGACGGAACCCAGCTCATGTCCATTATTCACCTGGATGACTGTGCAGCATTCATTGCCGCACTGGGCCGGAAGGACCTTAAAAACCATGATCTGAATGTTTTCTGCGGGTCGCCCATCTCCCAAAAAAAATTTTCCTGCAAACTGGCTGAACTGCTGCAGGCAACAATTCAGATCGTACCATTTAAAGAAACTCGCCGACAATATGGAAAAACAGTAGCCCTGGCACTGACTTCATCCATACCCCTGGGTACACGCTATGAAGATTTACACCATAACGTACAGTGTACATATCCTGACTTGGAATCGATGCTAATCCATGTTGTCGGTATTCTGAAATACGAACAATGAGTACTCGCCAAATCGCCATAGAGGGGTTTTGTTCAGCATCCTGTCTGCCTTCCACAGCAAAGGATTCAGTGGACCAAGAAGCCGGTAGAGCCTTTGGTAATACCAGGCAGGATAGAGCAGGGAAAAACCCTTGCGCCTGACCATCTTGAAATCCGAAAAATACTTTTTTATTTCTCCGGGCCGGTAGCACCTGCTGGGCAAAAATTTTGAAGGAGAATAACCTCCCCATTCAGGCTTTAACCTTGAAAATGCTGCTACAAACCGGCATTTAATCAATTCCATAATCATCCCCACAAGGTAGTACTTGTTAACAAATGAAAGAACCAGGATTCCCCCGGGAGAAGAAACCGATTTCAGTACTTTTGCAGCTCCTTGCAGATCCTCAACTGTATTAAGTGCACCGAAAAACACACAGATCATATCAAATTGCTTTCCCGGGAAAAGCTGTTGAATGTCTTCCACACTTCCCTTTTCTGCTACAACATTTTGAAGTTTCTCTTTTTTAATTCTTGCGCGCGCAATCTTTTGCATTCCAGGTGAAATATCTATTCCATCCAGCTCCAATCCGGGATGGGTTTTGGCAAAATGCACAAGGTCAAGTCCTGTTCCGTAACCAATCTCCAGCATATTCCTGAAGGAAAAGCGTTTTACTTCCTCCCTGAAAGCCTGCCGGATATTCTGAAGCACGGGATTTTCCCAATACCTCTTATCAAAATCTTCGGCATCTGAATCATAATATACTTCAACCTCCTGGTAATATTCCTTTTTCATCTGTATCATAATAGTTTGCTATCAGCCAGGCTGCCATGCCCCAAAACAAAAAGGCAAATTTTTCAGTATTCAGGAAATTATTAAAAAGTGCATGAAACCAATAACCGGCAAGGGCTGAGAACGCAACCATAATTTTGATTTTCTGATTGTGCCCATAACTTTTGTCAAAAACAACATACATAAGACGACCAAAAAACAAAATGAGTGCAACAAAGCCTAAAATACCCATTTCACTCAACACCAGCAAATATTCAGAGTGAGCGGTCCCTCCAGAATTTTCTGGTATATCCAGGGGATCTTCCACAGACAAGTGTGTCTTCAGTGACTCTTCCTGAAAAGGAATATAGGTAAACTGGTAAGTGCCCGGGCCAAAGCCTGTGAGGGGCCTGGCAGTAAACATTCTCCATGCAGCTACCCATCTGTTCATCCTTTCAAGATTGGAGGCGTCTGTACTGATATTTCCTGCCGACCTGAAATGCTCAACATAACCGGCATTGGGATTTCGCGACTCTGCAAGGTTGTCCAGTAGTTTTTCCCTGATAGTTCCCCCGAAAAAAAAGGCTGTGAGTAAAAGTGAAAACAGAAGTAATAATACATGCCTTGTTCTGAAACGCAAAAGAAAAAGTACCCCTACGGAAAGGGAAATAAACAAACTAAAAAATGCAGCACGGCTACCGCTGAATATTACCAAAAGAAGAAAAAATATTGCAAGAGCAACAGACACAAACCTGCTTACTGCCATTTTTGTCATAAAACTGAAACAAAGCCAGAATACAGCAAGAAGTGCCGCCGAGGCACCTAAAATTGTGTGATCCCTGTAAAAAGGCCTGAAAATTCCAGGTACCACGACAGGGTTCCATTCAAACGTGTGATAACGGAATATGGCCCAACCTGTGACTGCAATTAACCCAAGGCTGTAGATTAAAAGAAGCTGGGGAAACAGACCCTGATCCAATTTAAACAGGCGAACCTGCAATACATAAAATATAAGAATGTAAATAATGTTTACCAGTGAAAATTTTGCTGAAACTTCAGGCATTTCTGAAAACAAAATAAAAAGAATATATGCTGCAACCAGCGGTACTATCCACAATAATTCCCCAGGATATTCAGACTTCAGTACAGAATAATTCTTCAGCAAATCAATGGCCAGTAAAACCGCTAAAAGTCCGATCAGGATTTCGGTGGGAAAATGAATCCTGGATTCCCCGGCAATATCTATTTCCACAGAGAATGGAAGACAAAACGCAAGGATCTTAAATAAAAATAGTTCGAGCCTTGTTATCAGACTAAGCTGCATCCTGTTTTAGTATTTCGAATAAGATATAAAAAACGAAAAACCCGAACGCTGCAGCAATTGAAACAAGCCAGCGCTTTGGCCATACAATATCAAAAGAGGCCACAGCAGGTGAAACGATATAGGATTTTGGCAAGGGATATTCAATACTTTTAAGAAGGGTCTCGTAGTAATTCTTCCGCTGTACCAATGTCCCAAGTTCAAGTGAATAGATTGCCTCCTGCCTGCTCACCTCCATCATGCCCTGAGCAGTAATACTTTTATTATCTGGCAAAAGCAGTTGAATCTGTTTTTCTTTTTGATCCAGTTCATTAAGCTTTGCAAAGTATTGCTCTTTAGCAAAATTCAATGCTGCAAGCCGGTTTTCCTCAAGCATTTTAACTTTTACCACATCCCCCAGTCTTACAACGGTATTTGCCAGTTTGGCCGCACGTAAGGGGTCGTGGTCCCTTACACGCACAGAAACAGAGTGATACCGGTTTTTCTCCACAGTAATCCTGGAATTCAATTTCTTATATAAGCGGCTGATTTCCTGAGGTGACAAATCATTGAAATTTTCTTCCTTGTCAAGAATGAACATGGAGATCAGGCTGTCGAGCAGAACATTGGAACGCAACATCTGAATGTGACCGGAAATTTCGGGATCGGATCCGAAACCTATGCCTTGTTGCTCATACTGTTCCGAAAACATAGTGAGAGGTACATAGATCAAGGCTTCCGACTGGTACAGAGGCTTGATAAACAATGCAGATGTAAATAACCAGGCAAGCAAACCGGTTACCACCATTCCAACTGTGATCACAATTAGTTTGCGTAATTGGAACAACCATGCAATCGGGTCCTTTGTATCTTTCATTTCACAAATAATATTAGTTTATCTAATCAACAATTTACGAAAATTTCCAGGAAAAATTTTCAGGGCAACCCAAATGGACCCTTTGCATAACTTCCGGTCACCACAACCTCCATCTATCCGGAGTTAATCAAGCAGTCTTATCAATTGCCATTTTGAAAACAGGTATCTAGGAGATTCTTTCTGCATCCGATAATGATTCCTGCCTTCTCCTCTGAATGAGTGATACTTTTCCCGGATTTCTTTGATATTGTGTAAAATAATTCACTAAATTTATTCATCAGACCATGGAGATGCAACCCAACAAAGAT